>JAZRNJ010000028.1:0-3368 GCA_045648125.1 Acutalibacteraceae bacterium | reverse complement strand
AGCTCAAGACCTGTCAGAGCTTCAACAGTTTTGTTTGAAGGTCTGATGATGTCGATAAGCCTTTTGTGAGTTCTCTGCTCAAACTGCTCACGGCTGTCCTTGTATTTGTGCACAGCACGGAGAATTGTTACGATCTCTTTTTCTGTGGGGAGCGGAACGGGACCTGAAACCTGTGCATTTGTACGCTTTGCAGTTTCAACGATCTTTTCTGCTGCTTTGTCCACAAGGTTGTGATCATAACCTTTGAGTCTGATTCTGATTTTTCCCTTAACTGCCATTTTGATTGCCTCCTTATAAAATTTGGCGGGCATTTGGCTTTTAAAAGCAATACTGTTCCGGGTGTTTCACGGTCACCCATTTTAAAAACCGAAACACATAATATGTTCCGGGATTGCATAAAAGCCCCTCGTTGCAGACCTGTCTCTATGAGCGCAGGGAACGCCCATAGCCGGTTGCTGAGATATTCTTTCGCCCGGTTTGAAATCGGACATACTCCGCGGAAATTTCCCGTTTCTGGAACGGCCACCTCCCGCATCATCGCATATCAAGTTCGTGTTGCTGAGTGAACTTTTCTTACACTTTCTGCGTACAAGATAGCGTAAGGGCATAGTTTACCCAGGTCACGTACTCGTATATACTACCACATTCTCTCACAAATTGCAAGTGTTTTTCACAAATTTCTTTAAGTTTTTTTGCCCACAAATGGCTATTCTATTGGGGTTTCGGCACTTTTACTACATATTGTACAAACAAGACCCCGTATATAGATTATTTTGTGCAAAATAACATAAAATAACCAATATTTTCTACATAACAAACAATCTGAACGACCATAAAAATGCCGTTTTCACCCGTTTTAAATTGTAAACTTTTTGTGAACAAATAGATTTTTTAGTGAAAAATCGGAAAATCATAAGAAATTTCACTGATTTTCCGTTGTTAATTTTATGACTACAATTTCAGGTCTGTTCATAAACCTCACCGGTATTGGATAGTTACCGAGTCCGCTTGAAATAAAAAAGTCAGTATTTTCATATTTATATAAACCTTTCACAAAAGCATTTTTATCGCTGAGTTCAGGCAACCAACCGTCTGTGCCGTAAAGCCCACCGATAAAAGGCAACCTTACCTGTCCACCATGAGTATCACCACAGATACATAAATCCATGCCAAAATCAGCAAAAGCCTCTTTGTTGGATATGTGAGCGAGGAGAATGTTATATTTACTCTCGTCAATAGTAAATTCATTGTTAAGGTCAAAAGTCGATGAATAATAAACGTTTGTAATACCGTAAAGTCTGATGTCTGTTTCACCTATTGTAATATCTTCAGATTTATAACCAAGAACATTTACGTTCTTCTTTTTCAACTCAGTAATGAAATCTTCTTCGTTATCGTGTTCTCCGTTTGCAAAATACACATCGTATTTCTCACCGATTTTGCTCATCAGCTTCAAAGCTATATCTTTACCCTCATTGCTTCCTCGTGTGTACATATCACCTGTTACAACAACCATATCGGGTTCAGCCTTTTCAATTTTCTTTAAAATAAAAGAATTATTCATACCGAAATCTGAACCGTGCAAATCCGTAATCTGAACAATTGTTATTTCATCTTTAATCTTTTCGCTCTTAATTTCAACCTCAGTCGTCTTTAGTGTGAAAGTAGAAAAAAGCCACAGACAAAATAAAGCAAAAGAAATAACAAGCCATCTGAAGCTGCTGTTCTTCTTATGTTTTCTCTTGTTCTTTTTCATCTGTATCACCTCTTTGTAATGATTATAATACTTTTCGTTTATATATACAATTAATATAATGTAAAATGTAAAAAAGTAACAACCAGACAATCTACATTGTCCGGTTGTTACATTAAACTACGCTCTTATAAAAACATAATAATTTGTGTTATATCCGCCGTAACGGTAATCTCCGCTTTTCCATTCAATTATCATGTAATCTGTTCCGTCAACTGTCCTTATTTCATACTCACAAGCTGACCAGTTCCATTTCCTGAGAAGATAATCTTTTGTCCAGGTTACAATATCCTCACCTTCAAAAACATCATCCTCATAAACACATCTGCAGTTACCGTCAGAAAAGAACTCAATTTCTTTAAAATATAAGTCTTCAATAGGTTCTCTTTCTGTAGTGAATTCAGACTTACCGCCCTGCCATCCAAGAAATGAATGTGCAGTCCATTTTCCGACAACTCTTTCGTCACAAACAAACGGTTTGTCAATATTATCCTTACGTGCTATACTTTCCGCAGAATATCTTTTGCTATCCGCTTTTTTCAACACAAGACATGTAGGTCTTCCACCACGGGTATACTCATATTCTTTGAGACTGACAAACATAAATAAATCTTCACCGATTTGTTCAGTTTCATATTCATTGTTTATCGGAGAATTCAAATATCCCTTTGTCCAACTGTAACTCCAGTATTTTTCACCATCAGGCAAAAAATAAAGATATTTCTGTTCATTACCATAAAAGTTTTTTACACAATGAAGATTTTCATAAAAATCTTCTCTTACTGCATAAATGCCGATTATCTCCCATTTACCGATAACCTGTTCATCATTTTCAAAAGGTAATTTTTCTTCCGGCGGTTCAATACCTTTATCAAGTTTTATAACATCACACATAATTCTGTCCTCTGCGACAGTATACTGTGATATCCTTTGATAATCTGCTGCTTTGATCTCCTTTTCAGCAAGATTACACAAATCTAATACGTCCTTTTCTTTTGAGATTTTAAAAAACGCCTTGTCGTCTTCATAAATTATATTCAGCTTTGTCAACATAAGTTTTGCCTCCTTCAGGTTTTTCAGTGCAGAAACAAATTCTTTTTCCTTTGCCGAAAACATATCTGATATTTTCTCATCGTTTTCTTCTGAAATAACTTCTCTGATTTCCTGCAAGGAGAAGCCTGCTTTTTTCAAAGCGTTAATACGATGAAAAACAAGAATTTGCTCTGAAGCATAATATCTGTACCCTGAAAATTCATCTATATATTCAGGTATAAGAAGTTTTTCTTTATCATAATGGCGCAGAACCGAAATTTTAGTTCCGCATATTTTTGCAAACTCTCCTATTTTCATTGCACTTCTCCTCGCCGATAATCAATTATAAGGTACCTTATGTTCATAGTATAAACCTAAAGTGAAGGTGAGAGTCAATAGTAATTTTATAAATAATCTAAAATGCTCCAAAAGCACATGTAATATTAAAAGGCGATTGTCTTGCGACAACCGCCTTTTTTGTTATTCAGATTTCAGTCAATCTGTTTTGGGATTATTTAGCAAGGTCAAAGATTACGTTGTATTCGTAAACTGTTCCGTCTGCAAGTGTTACTACCATTACACC
>JAZRNJ010000027.1:0-2611 GCA_045648125.1 Acutalibacteraceae bacterium | reverse complement strand
CCAAGAATATTGACAACATGAAGGCTACTCTTTCAAAATACAGAATTGAATATGATAAATGGTTCAATGAGTCAATCGTTCACAACGACGGTGAGCTTAAAGATACAATTGAACTTCTTAAAAATAACGGTCTTACTTATGTAATAGTCGGAGCACTCTGGTACAAGAACATTGAGGTTCAGACAAAGATGCTTCTTTCGCAGGGCAAGACTCAGGATTATATTGACAAACTTGAACTTAAAGACGATGTTCTTATCCGTGCAAACGGAAACCCCACCTATTTTGCTGCTGACATTGCTTACCACCGTAACAAACTTGAGGTAAGAAAATTTGACATTGCAATTGACATCTGGGGTGCTGACCACCATGGTCACGTTGCAAGAATGAAATCTGCACTTGATGCAATCGGTGTTGATTCAAGCCGTCTTGATGTTATTCTTATGCAGTTGGTTCGTCTTACACGTAACGGCGAGGCTGTGAGAATGTCAAAGAGAACAGGTAAAGCAATTACACTTGTTGACCTTCTTGAAGAAATTCCCGTTGATGCATCACGTTTCCTCTTCAACATGAGAGAAGCAGGTTCACAGATGGATTTTGACCTTGACCTTGCAGTTGAACAGAGCTCTAAAAACCCTGTTTATTATTGTCAGTATGCTCATGCAAGAATTTGCAGTATTCTCAAAAAAATCAGTGCTGACGGCATCCAGATCCGTGACTGTTCTGCAGAAGAATTGGAACTTCTTACTGATGAAGCAGAAAAAGATATTATCCGTCATCTTGCATCTCTTACAGGTGAAATTGTTGAAGCAGTCAAGAAATATGACCCTGCAAAAATCACACGCTATGTAATTGAACTTGCAACACTTTTCCACAAGTTCTACAATTCATGTCGTGTTGTATGCGATGACGAATCACTTATGCAGGCAAGAGTTTACCTCTGCATCTGTGTACGTGATACAATAAAAAATATTCTCAACATGCTTAAAATCGAAGCACCTGAGTCAATGTAATATTCTTCAGAATTTTCCATAAAATATATCTGATTATATAACATAAGGGGATATTGATTATGGAAAATTTTTCTGATATTATCACGGCTAACGAAGACAACCGCAAAAAAGTTCTCGAAAAATTTATCATGTCAGGTGTGCAGATTCCATGCATTGACGGAGTAATTATTTCCGAGGAATCGGAGATAGAAGCGTCTTGCGTTATTCTGCCGAACACGCAGATTTACGGAAAAACAAAAATTTCGGCAAAAGCCGTCATCGGTCCGAATTCCATTGTTGAAGATTGTAATGTGGGTGAAAGTGTAAAGATAATTTCGTCTCATTGTTATCAGTCGGAAATAAAAAAAGGTGCAGAAATAGGACCCTTTGTAAGGATAAGACCTGACTGCACAATCGGTGAAAATGCGAGAATAGGAAACTTTGTTGAACTGAAAAAAGCAGAAATAAAAAAAGGTGCAAAAATTTCTCATCTTTCTTATATCGGTGACAGTGAGGTAGGGGAAGAAGTGAATATCGGTTGCGGATGTGCAACTGTTAATTTTGATGGCAGAAATAAAAACAGAACGGTCATTTGTGATGGTGCTTTCATCGGCTGCGGAGTAAACCTTGTAGCACCTGTGAAAGTGGGAAAAGATGCTTTTGTTGCTGCAGGTTCAACTGTAACGGAAGATGTGCCTGAAAATACACTTGCAATTGCCCGTTCGCGTCAGATAAATAAAGAAGATTGGGTTACAAGAAAAAAGCCCTATAAAAGGATGAAATAAAAATTTATGTTTGGAATTAAAAAGAAAAAAGAATTTGCATCATCAGGTGCTGAATATCTCATTGTCGGTCTTGGAAATCCCGGTGACAAGTATGAGTTTACTCGTCACAATGCAGGTTTTATGTGTCTTGATTTCCTTGCAGATAAGCTTGATTTTAAAATTAATAAGCTGAAGTACAAATCACTTCTTGCAGATGTTGACATAAGAGGTCACAGATGTCTTATTATGAAACCTCAGACATTTATGAACAACAGTGGTGAGGCTGTGAGGGATGCTGCACAGTTTTATAAAATCCCCCCTGAGAATGTTATTGTAATTTACGATGACATTTCCCTTGATGTGGGAAAAATACGTGTCAGAAGAAAAGGCTCTGACGGTGGACATAACGGAATCAAGAGCATTATTTATCACCTTAACAGTGATAATTTCCCTCGTATAAAAGTGGGTGTAGGAAAGAAACCTGCAGAGTGGGAAGACTTAGCTGACTGGGTGCTTTCACGTTTTACAAATGATGAACTCAAAACTCTTCACGATGTTGCCGAGAAAGTGTGTAAAAATTTACCTCTTATGCTTGACGGTAAAATTGATGAAGCAATGAACAGAATGAACGGATGAACATAAAGAAGCAGAGTTGACTGAAAAGTCAACTCTGTTTTATTATTTACAAACGCTTGTAAATATAGTAAAATAAACTCGGGTGATTTATATGAGTATTAAATACTGTCCCGTATGTGCAGTGAAAAAATTTATGCGTTCATTCAGATTTAATAGCGAAGTGAAAGAAAAATATAATAACGGTGTTGCATTGACTCCGCCTATGGGTTGGTCAAGCTGGAA
>JAZRNJ010000026.1:0-2037 GCA_045648125.1 Acutalibacteraceae bacterium | reverse complement strand
CAGCAGAAGATCTGACCTTTGATTTTTCAGCAGGTGAAGAAATTGTGCAGGAAACAGATTTAACTCCGATTTCTCTGACTCTCAGCGATCATAACCTTGAAAATTTTGAAAAATATCTTGATAACATTGAAGTAGAATATGATTATGAATATTTGTATAACATTGATGCTGTTTATTCAAGATATAAAGAAACTGCTGTATGCCATGTGGAAAAGCATTCAAGAGATATCAGGGTAAACGGAAAAATAGATGCAGACAGGCTTTATGAAGTTGTAAAGGCAAACAATAAAAAAACATTGGAAAAAGAAATTACCAAAAAAGAATACAGCAATGCAAAAGTAAAAGAATATTGCAGATTCATTGCTGATAATCTTCCTGTGATTTTTGAAAAATATCCTGAAATTGACCAGGATATGGTTTGTTGTCTTTTAACTGATTTGAAAATTCTCAAGTGCATAGGTTCTCTGTCTTCGGCTCAGGTTACAAAAGACCTTATCTTGCACGTCGACGAAAAACAGACAAAGTTAAACAATATTGTTATGCAGTCTGATGACCCGTATACGGATGTTCTTTATCACGAACTGATGCATCTTTGCCATATGGGATGCCGAGATATTGATAACAGCGAAAATGAGTGGGCAGTGGGTGTTTTCCGCCGTTACGAGGATGAAAAAACCAACCCTCTTATGTGGTTCTGGCTGGAAGAGGGACTTGCAGAAATGAATAAAAGCTATTGTCTGAATGTTCCTTACAGTACATATAAGGCTAAGATAGGTTATGTTGACACAGTAAACTTTTTGCTGACTATCGGTCCGGATGCAGGAAATAATCCTCTTGAAACAATAAACTTTACCTTCGATATTGAAAATATGTTCGCTCTTTTCGGTGCAGAAACAGAAAAAGAGAAAAAAGAAGTTATCAGGCTTATGTATTCAATTGATGTTCTTCAGAGCGAACTTGTAGATTTTTATGAAGTTTATCTTGAAGAATTCGGCGTGGATTTAAGCAAAGATGAAGAAGCGGAAGAAGATTTGAGAATGTGTGTGAAAGGTGACATCATTGAAGATTTCACAAAAATCTTTTTCAGAAATCTTGCTCGTCAGGTGAATAAAGGCAACGTAACTTTGCAGGATGCTTACTACCTTATGAAAGTTTATGAATCACGTATCTGCACCCACTTTTCAAATAAACACTATGGTTATATGGTGGACGGTAAACATCTCTATAACAGTTATCTTGAAATGCAGAATGAATTTTTCAAAGCATTGAGTAAGGATAACAATTTTACTGTGGGAGATTTGCAGACAGGTTTTGAAAGCTATTCAATAAATGCCACAGACGGTATAAAAACAAAAACGCCCAACTGTGATCTGGCGTTTTTGAAAAAAGATGAAAAGCACACGGTTTTAAATTTTGCTGATGAATATTATTATAGAGGAAACCCCTCAATAAAAGAATGTGTTGAATTGGTAAAACAAGCAGAAGAAGCAATCAATTCTCAGAGTAAATAATATGAGTTATCAATGCACCCAGTGCAGTGATTCCGATATACTGTCTTGAGAGTAAAGCAAAATCTTTTGAATAATCCATCAAAAGATAATAGTTGCCTGTTCTGCCGGCAGTTATTGCAGTTACGGCACAGGCTGTCATAGCGGCAACACAGAGTATACTGCCGAAAAATATTATGAATTTAGTATATTTGTTTATTTTCATTTTAATTCCCCATTTCAAGAAAAGTATACCTTTTTTCTTGAAACCATTCAATGAAAAATAATGTAAGAGGTGTCAGATAATGGCTATCGGAGCATCAAGCGCATGCTTTTATCCCCTTGAAACAAAAAAATCTCTTGAAGAAATAGGAAAGCTTGGAATCACAACTGCCGAAATTTTCTTCAATGCAGATGAAGAACTTTCAAAAAAATATCTTGATGAGTTGAATGCAGTAAAAAGTTTTTACTCTATAAAAACAGATTCTCTCCATCCTTTTACGTCAGTGTGCGAATCATTTTTCTTCTTTTCAAGATATAAAAAAAGATT
>JAZRNJ010000025.1:0-5347 GCA_045648125.1 Acutalibacteraceae bacterium | reverse complement strand
TTCACAAACGAAGAAAATGCCGATAACAACATAAATACTTTTGAAAATGAAGATGCAGGACTTCTTTGCTCGAACACGAAACTTGAAAAACCACTTGAAATAAGATGGGGTATTTCTTACGTTGACCTTGAAGGTGCAAGAAAAAACCTTGAAGCAGAATGCCCCTCCTTTGATTTTGATAAAATGGAGAAAAATGCTTTTGACTCATGGGACGATGCCTTCAGCAAAATCAACGTTGAGGGCACAGATGAAACTGACCTGAAAATTTTCTATACATGTCTTTACCATGTCCTTCTTGACCCTCGCATTATGGCAGATATCGACGGAAGATTCCCTCTTGGCGGAAAAATCCTTCAGTCTGAAAACTACACTCACCGCACAATGTTCAGCGGTTGGGATGTATACAGAAGCGAGTTTCCTCTCCTTACTGTTATCGACCCCGAAATGGTCAACGATGAAGTCAACTCTCTTCTGAAAATTGCAGAAACGAAAAATTCATCATTCCCCCGTTGGGAGCTTATGGGTATTGACGCAGGTTGCATGGTAGGTGACCCCGGTCTGATTATACTTGCAGATGCTTATATAAAAGGCATCAGAAATTACGATGCAGAAAAGGCTTACGAAATTTCAAGAGCATCAGCACTTTGCAAAAAAGAACTTTTCGGAAAGCCCTTTACTTCAATCAGACCTGACTGTAAGCAGTACACCGAAAATGCTTTTGTACCTGAAAAAATCAGCGAAACACTTGAATATCTTCTCGCAGATTTTACTTTATCTCAATTCGCAAAAGAACTGGTTAAAAACGATGATGCAGAATATTTTTATTCAAGAGCAATGAGATATCCTGAAAATTACGACAATAAATTCGGTTTTCTTATTTCAAGGGAAAATGACGGCAGTTTTTGTGAAGAAACGGACATTTACGACGGCATAGGTACTGTTGAAAGCAACATCTTCCAGCAGACATGGTTCGTTCCCTATGATGTTAATGGACTGAGCAGACTTTTCGGAGAAAAGCGTACATTGGAACTCCTTGAAAGATTTTTTGAAGAAGCAGATTTTTCAAAACTCTGGAACGAAAGTTACAACCATTCAAACGAACCCTGCCACAATATTACACACTATTTCTCAATTTTCGGACTTCCCAACAGAACAGAATACTGGACAAGACGTGTTCAGAAAGAAGCTTACCGTACAGGTGCTTTCGGCTTCTGCGGAAACGAGGATGTAGGTCAGCTTTCTGCTTGGTATGTTCTGTCTGCATTTGGTTTTGCACAGGTTTGTCCTGCTGACACAAAATATTACATGAACACACCTCTTTTCAGAACCTGCAAAATAGTCCTTGATAAGAAATATCATTCATGTTCAGTTTCTGAAACTTTCACAGTTGAGTGTGATAATGACCCGCTTCAATTCCCGTACATAAAGGAAATTGAATTCAACGGAGTGAAACTTGACAGAAGATATCTCACCTTTGAGGAAATCACATCAGGCGGTAAACTTAAAATTGCTCTTAAAAAAGAAGCATAACATTACTCTTAATAATCGCTTTATTAATTTGCAATGGGGTGTTTTATGAAAAATATCACTACACAGCAGTTGCTTGATACTGAATTCAGGGTAAGCAAGGAAAGTCCCATAATAAAGCCATTTGACGGCTCCTTTATTGTGGCTGACCCTACATTACTTACACCAGAAAACAGTCACGACAAAAAATGGCATCTCTTTTTTCACACAAATCTGGGCGTTTATCACACATCGGGTGATGACGGAATAAATTTCGGTAAAAAGCAGAAAATTCTCAAAAGAGCAATGCGACCGAATATAAATTATATTGACGGTACATATTATCTTTTTTATGAAAGAACACGCTCATTACCGGCAAATGCTTTGAATGTAGTTAACATTCTTAAATGGAAATCAGAAATTTATGTTACCGAAAGCCGTGACCTGATTCATTGGTCACAGCCTCAGCCTGTTCTTACAAACACAAAGGACTTTGAGAAAAGTGAAAGAGGAACTGCACTTTCAAACCCATTCCTTTTGCAGGAAGATAATTCTTACCGTCTTTACTATTCCTGCGGAATGACTTATATTGACGACTGCAAATTCTGCGAACCGACTTATATCAGTTATGCTGAAAGTACAGATATTACAGACGGATATGTTTCTGCAGAAAAACCTCTTATTTCGCCCGATAAAGAAAATCCCTTTCTCAACCTTTGCAGTGGTTGTCTGAAAGTATACAAGCTGAGTGATGGCTATATCGGAATTCAGAACGGAATTTATGAAAAAGACGGAAAAAGTCACTCTGCAATACTATTGATGACTTCTCCTGACGGACTTCATTTCACTTACAGAAAAACCCTTATTGAACCTTGCATTACACACGAAAAAGACTGGATGAAGCAGTTTGTTTATGCAAGTCATCTGGTCCTACACGGAAATACTCTGCGACTTTATTTCAACGCAAGAAACATTGCAAATCCCATTCTCGGACGAGAATGCATAGGTTTTGCAGAAGCAACTTTATAAAAAATAACTGCCCTTGAAAATCAAGGGCAGAATTTTTATTGTCTTTTATCCAAACAATCTGTCAAGTTTCAGATGAATTATATTGTAGAACATTTCATAAATCACATAATATTCACCCATGAGAGGTTTGAGAATTGCACCGAGATAGCCTTCTGTCATAGGTTCTTCTTTGAAGGGTTCGGTTTTTGTAATAGAGAACGTATCAATTGTTTCACCTGTTATTGTATCGACAGTTATTATTTCCATTACACCATCTTTTGTAACTTCAATTGTTGTATAACAGTCATTTCCTGTGATTACGGTTTTGCCGAGCCAGTAATAATCATACACTTCGCCTTCATCGGGAACTCTTGTGTTACCTGAAGCTGCAGTCTGCGTGAAATAAATAACGCCCTCAGGGTTTGTTACTTTACCCTCATCATATCCTGCATTTTCAACTACTTCATGACCTTTCATGAAGTATGAACGTCCGTAAACATGGTCATGACCTGTGAGAACAACGTCAAAATCGTAACTATCGAAAACAGGTGCAAGCGCTCTCTGCATTGCAACTGCATCATCCTGAATTGCATGATGCTCTGTACCGTAAATGTCGTGATGCATTACTGCCATACGCCATTTTACATCAGGATTTTCTTTAACTGCTTTCTTTACAAGCCAATAGTTATCAAGGAAGTTTATTTTATTTGAGTTGATGAAAACAAACAGAATATCACCGTAAGTAAAGTAATATCCGTTACCGTAGAATGTAGGTGCAATTCCAAGGAAAACATTGGGGTTGTTGAAATAATATTTGTAGGTTGTACCTTTTCCGTCATGGTTGCCCTGAGTTGCAGCCATGGGGTATGAACGAAGATATTCAGGTGCTAAAAACGCCGTCCATTCAGATGTATACTGACCGCAATGAGTAACGTCACCTGCATTCACAATAAAACTGATATCATCATTTGCGTTGAATGCAGCTTCAAGAGTTCTGTTCCAGTTAAATGAACTCTGCATCATATCGTTATCGTGTTTAGGCTGAGCATCACTTATGTATAAGAATTTGTAACTGTCAAAAGAATTTGTTTTAAATGTTTCAACCTTACTCTCTTTTCCGTCTGCAATATACGTGTAATAGTAAGTTGTGTTTTCTTCAAGACCTGTAACAGTAACATCATTAACTTTCTGGTCTGCAATTTCAGAAATTGAACCTTTTCCTGTAAACTCTTTATAATCTGACATATCTGCATTTTTACTCAGACGTACAACAGGTTTGTCATTGCCGTTTTTTACAGAATGCCAACAGAAATTAAGCTCTGTTTCGTTTTTACCGGGAGTCATTGTGAGCGCTGTGTTGTCACAGGTTTCATAATATTTCCCCCATTCTTCATAAGTGATTTTTTCTGCATTTGCAACAACTGAAAAAGCAGAAATCACAAATATAACTGAAAGCACAATACATAATAATTTTTTCATTTCATTTTACCTCACGCAAATAATTTAGCAAAAAAGCTGTAAACGCTTCCCTCTTTATAGAGGTTATGAGTATTGGATGCCACTTTATTATTTTCCACAAGAAGAGTATCAAACTCTCCTGTACCACCCGATTTTTCGGTTATAAGAACATGGTTGTTGTCCTTTGTATCACCCCTGAAGCCACAACGGAGATTATCAACAATTGAGTTGAATTTTTCAGCCTTGAAAGCCACTTCTCTGTGACCCGATTCAGCGTACCAGAAGCAGAAACAGTTATCATAAATTGATGAAACATCCCCTGTTGTTACGAAAGCGTTACCAAACTGGTCACCATAACAGAAGTTATAAATGTTATTTCCACCCTCATCAAGGAAACCTGCACTGTTTTCATAATCAGTGTAATCAGAGTAATAAAGGGGATGAATGTTTGTAAGACAGTTTGCAGAAGTTTTCAGATGGAAACCGATGAAAACATTACCGATTCTCATGTTAGTAAAAGTATTATCCCATCCTTCAACAATAACACCTACAGAATCTGTACCACCTGTACCGATGATATTGACATCGTTGATATCAGCATCGGATGAGCCACTGTTTGCACCGTGTTTCACATGAATACCTACTACTGTATGCTTGATTGAAACCTGTCTTATGGCAGTTTCACGGCCACCTGCAATCACAACACCGTTTGTTTTACCGCTACCGTCAAGAATACCACCTTCAAGAGCATAGTTACTGCCTACGGTGTGAGTATCGTTTTTTGCATCCTTACCACCGAGAATTACAAGTGCTTCACCTTCAAAATCAGATGATGCTCTGAGCACCGCATAATTTGAAAGCTGAAGGTCAACGCTTTTTACCGGGTCCGCAGGAGTGTAAATGGGATGACTGAGAAGATAAATACCGTCAGGAAAATAAATTGTTCTGTTAGGGTTTTCATCAATGAGTGCCTGAATCATATCAGCAACATCAGTTTTACCGTCTGCAGGAATTGTATCAGTCACAACAACATATCCGAAAATATTTCCTTTGCTATCATTCACGGGATTCAAAGCAGCTTTTTCAGCAAAAGCCTCTGCTGTTTCAAATTCTGCTTCCATCATCCTGATTGTTTCTTCTGAATTTCCCGAAAAAGCAGGAGTAATTTCCGTTTCACTTGTCTTGTTAACCGCAATAAGTCCCACACCTGCCACAATTGTCAATGACAGAATTATTGCAATGAATTTTTTCATAATCAGAAACCTCTCATCTTTTTAAGGTCACGATAGTTAATGAGCTTTATGCCGAGAGATTCAATGTGCTGACGTGTTTTGGGGTCTTTGAAAAGTTCATATTCCCATACTCTTCTTTCCCA
>JAZRNJ010000024.1:0-4150 GCA_045648125.1 Acutalibacteraceae bacterium | reverse complement strand
CTTCACGAATTGACCATTCTGTCCACAAAAGAGAATAAGGACTACCCTCAACATAACCAAGTTTTTCAGCTGTATCAGTATCTATGAAACCTGAATTATCAACATATTCAAGTTCTTCAGGGAAATCAGTCATAAATGCCAACGCAGTAAGTGCATATTCTGACTGCATACTGACGGTAAATGTTACTTCATCACCACGTGCAACAACTTGCTTATCAGGGGTTACAATAAGTACTACTTTAGTTTCAGGTTCTTTCTCAATAATTGTAAAAGGAGTTGATTCTACCACTATTCTTGAAGGATCGAATTCCACCCATGTATCGTCCATAAATTCATCAAAGCCATCGAGACCTTTGAGATTCATCATGCATTCGCCTAAAGTTGCATCATCAGCAACCTTTGCTTTGAAAGTACAGATTGTTTCGCCATCAACTGCAGCAACAGGGTTTGCAGAATAAGCGTTTACAAAGTTTTCTCCTTTTACTGCATCTTCACGAATTGACCATTCTGTCCACAAAAGAGAATAAGGGTTGCCATCAACATAACCGAGTTTTTCAGCTGTATCTGTATCTATCACACCTGAGTTATCAACATATTCAAGTTCTTCAGGGAAATCAGTCATAAATGCCAATGCAGTAAGTGGAGAAGCAGACTGCATACTGACGGTAAACGTTACTTCTTCACCTTGTGCGACAACGTCTTTATCGGGGGTTACAGCAAGGACTACTTTAGAATCTGTCTCTGCCTTTTTCTCTACTATTGTAAAAGGAATTGATTCTAATTTGATTTCTGACGGATCAAACGTGTTAAATGAAATATCTGCAAAACAATCTAACGGACCTTTTCTGCCAATAATATTCATCACACATTCACCCAAAGTTGCATCATCAGAAACTTTCGCTTTGAATGTGCATATTACCTCGCCATTAGTTGCAGCAATAGGTCTTGAAGCATAACCATTTATAAAGTTTTCACCCTTTATTGCTCCGTATCTTAAAGACCATTCCGTCCATTCAAGCGAATAGGGATTTTTACCATAGCCATCAGTATAACCAAGTTTTTTAGCTGTACCTGTATCTATCGCACCTGAATTATCAACATATTCAAGTTCTTCAGGAAAATCAGTCAGAAACTCCAAAGCAGAAAGTTTATATTTAGACTGCATACTGACCGTGAATGTTACTTCTTCACCACGTGCAACAACTTGCTTGTCGGGTGTCACAGTAAGTATTACTTTAGGTTCAACTGACGCAGCATCTGCTTCAATTCCGCCGAGGACAGATAAGCCTGATAACGGTGCTGAGCAAAGTACAACTGCTACCGCAAGGAAAATTGATAAAAATTTCTTCAAAACCTTGTTTTTCATAAAATTATTCCTCCTTAAATCTGCTATCTATGTCAAAGACTAAGTGTCTATTATTTTTTAAATCCATAAAATCAAAAAACACCATAAGCAACAAGGGAGAAACTTGTTGCTTATAATGTTAATGTATAAGTTTATTAATAAAAAATGAACAAGACAATCTGCAATAACTGCATCTGATATACATATCGACCAAGATTGTCGCCTTCTTCCACATTTTACTGAATTTCTATAATTCGTAAATTATAGTATCACAAATTATATTAAAATGCAATAAAAAATTAAATTTTACTTGCTTTATATGCGACCCCAAGCATACCCGCAGTATTGCCGAGATTTGAATTGACAATTCTGACATTTCTGAAGCTTTGCATAAGTTTGTTCTGAATTTTATCGTTTATTGAATCAACAATATAACTTTCGTTCATAATACCGCCACCAAGAACTATAAGAGACGGATTAAAAGTATATACAATACTGATAAGACCTGTTACTATTTCATCAATCCAACTGTCAACTGCATTTCTTATTTCAGGTTTAGAAAAGTTTTCATCATTGAAAATCGCCACACCATCAAGTTCTGTATCAGAAAATTCATTTACTTTCTTAACAAGTGCTCTTGCAGATGCATAGCACTCATAGCAACCTTTTCCGCCACAGGTACAGTCAACTCCGTCAGCATGTGTGATGATATGTCCCAATTCCCCTGCTGAACAGAAAGAACCTTTATAAAGGTCGTTATTCAGCCACACTGCACCACCGATTCCAGTGCCGTAAGTAAGACAGATAAAATCAGAACATCCTTTGGCTTTACCGAAATAGGCTTCTCCCAGTGCTGCTGAATTAACATCATTTTCAACAAAAGTGGGAATTCCTGTTGCAGTTTCAACCATTTCTTTGATTTTTGTACCTGTATAACCCGGAATTGTATCAGTTGCATATACAACCATGCCTGTATTGCTGTCAACCTGTCCTGCAGTAGAAATACCTACCCTGTCAATTTCTTTATGTTCTTTGATAATTTCAATGACTTTTTCGATGATTTTCTTACCGCCGATTGTTGCGTCAGTGGGAATCTTAGCAGATTGTGAAAGATTAAAATTTTCATCACACAGGGCATATTTGATAAATGTTCCGCCAATATCAAAAGTAATTATTTTCATTTTATATCCTCTAAAGCACTGACAAATCGTTTTGTAATATCCATAGGCCTTGTAATTGCAGTACCGCAAACAGCACCGAATGCACCTGCCTTGTAAACATTTTTCAGGTCATCAGGAACCCAGATACCACCCTCTGCAATAACAGGAGTATGCAGTTCTTTAACATATCTTTCGATAAGTTCAACATCAGGGAGAGTTCTTCCTTTAGTGTAGGGAGTATAGCCTGCCATTGTTGTACCGATAAGGTCAAAGCCAAGTTTTTCTGCAAGCTCACCTTCTTCAAAGCAAGAAGTGTCTGCCATAAAAAGTTGGTCAGGATATTTTGCTCTCACTTCTTTGAAAAACTCTTCAAAAGTCACACCATTGGGGCGAAGTCTGTTTGTTGCATCTACAGCGATGATTTCGCAACCTGCTTCAACAAGAGCATCCACCTCTTTCATTGTGGGTGTAATGTAAACGTCAGAATCGTCATAGACTTCCTTTATAATACCAATAACAGGAAGGTCAACCTTTTCCTTAATTGCCTTAATATCAACAACTGTATTCGCTCTGATACCTACCGCACCTCCAAGATATGCCGCCCAAGCCATTTTTGACATAATATAACTGTCATAAAGAGGTTCTGTAGGAAGCGCTTGACACGAAACGATAAGTCCGCCTTTAATTTGTTCAAGAATTTCTTTATTAGTCAAAACAATCACCAAACCTTTAGTAAAATAAAACCCCCGACCAAGCCGAGGGTTTGTATTCAAAAAAATTAATTACATCATGCTTGCAACTTCATCAGCGAAGTTGTCTTCTCTCTTCTGGATGCCTTCGCCCTTTTCAAAACGAACGAAGCTCTTAATTTTGATATCAGCACCAAGAGCTTTAGCAACTGAAGCAACATAACCTGAAACTGTACCGTCAAAAAGGTCTGAACGAACGAAGTCCTGGTTAACAAGGCAGTTTTCTTTGTAGAACTTACCAACTTTACCTTCAACGATTTTAGCAAGAACCTGTTCGGGTTTGTTAGCCATTTTAGGATCTTCTTTCATCTGAGCAATAAGGATACCTTTTTCTTTCTCAAGAACTTCAGCAGGAACTGAAGCATCGTCAAGATATGCAGGGTTCATAGCTGCAACCTGCATTGCTACGTTTTTACCCATTGCTGTGAATTCATCTTTAGCAGCTGTTGCATCGTCTGTATCAAAAGCAACGATAACACCAACAGTACCACCTGCATGGATGTAAGTTGCTGTGTGACCTTCAACGATAGCAAATCTACGAACTTTCATATTTTCACGAAGAGCAAGGAAAACTTCCTGAACTTCTTCTTCAACTGTTTTATCTGAACCGATTGCTTTTGTTGCAAGAAGAGCATCAACATCAGCGGGTTTTGCTTCAACTACTGTTTCAACAACTTTCTTTGCAAGTTCAATGAAGGGAGCACCTTTAGCAACGAAGTCTGTTTCACAGTTGATTTCAACAAGAGCACCAGCTGTTGCATCACTATAAGCAGCAACTGTACCTTCAGCAGCAACACGGCTTGCTTTTTTAGCAGCAGCAGCGAGACCTTTTTCTCTGAGGAAGTCTACTGCCTTATCCATATCTCCGTCTGTTTCAACGAGAGCTTTTTTACAAT
>JAZRNJ010000023.1:0-2643 GCA_045648125.1 Acutalibacteraceae bacterium | reverse complement strand
GGTGATTATGCATTCAGTTATTGTGAAAGTCTTACATCAGTCACAATCCCTGACAGTGTGACAAGTATAGGTTCTTCTGCGTTCTATGAATGCACAAGCCTTACCTCAGTCACAATCCCTGAAAGCGTCACAATTATAGGTGATTATGCGTTCTATTCTTGCTACAGCCTTACCTCAATTAGTGTTAACGAAAATAACCCCAATTACAGCAGTGATGAGTATGGTGTACTGTACAATAAGGATAAAACAACGCTGATTCAATATCCTATCGGAAACAGGAGAGAATCTTTTGTAATCCCAGACAGTGTCACAAGTATAGGTGATGGGGCGTTCTTGGATTGCGAGAACCTTACCTTAGTCATAATCCCTGACAGTGTCACAAGCATAGGTGATTGGGCGTTCAATGATTGCAACAGCCTTACCTCCGTTACAATCGGTGACAGTGTAACAAGGATAGGTTATTCTGCGTTTGGTTATTGCTACAACCTTACCTCTGTTACAATCGGTGACAGTATAACAAACATAGGTGATTTTGCGTTCTATAAATGTTCAAGTCTTACATCAATCACAATCCCCGACAGTGTTTTAAATATAGGTGATTATGCGTTCTGTTATTGCAACAGCCTCACCGACGTTTACTACAACGGTACGGAAGAAGATTGGAATAAAATCACAATTGATTCAGATAATGATTCGCTGTTAAACGCAACAATTCATTTTCTCAGTGAAGAATGTGTACATGATTTCGGTTCATGGGAAGTTACAACTGAACCTACTGAAACAGTAGACGGTGTCAAGACAAGAACCTGTTCGCTTTGTGGTGAAAAAGAAACTGCTTCCGTACCCAAAACAGGTATAAGAGTAACTCTTTCAGATGTTAATGGCTATGTTATCAGAGAAGTAATAATCTCAGGTGAAATGAATGAAATCATTTTTACTGATGTTGAAGACGGTGAATATACAGTCACACTTTCAAAAGAAACTTATGTAACAAGAACTTATACTGTTTCTGCAACTGATGGTGAAATTACTCTTGGCTTTAGTCTTAACAAAACAGGCGATATGAACGGCGACGGTAAAGTCAACGCAATTGATGTTGCCCGTGCAAATGCTCACGCAAA
The DNA here is from genome assembly GCA_045648125.1 of Acutalibacteraceae bacterium. Taxonomy (GTDB): domain Bacteria; phylum Bacillota; class Clostridia; order Oscillospirales; family Acutalibacteraceae; genus SIG575. The sequence continues at coordinate 1,522 of JAZRNJ010000023.1, read as the reverse complement.
AGGTGTGGTTGCACTTACAGATTATAGCTTTGACTGTGTTGATATAAACGGTGACGGTAAAGTAAATGCAATTGACGTAGCCCGCATCAATGCACACGCAAAAGGTGTAATAACACTTTGGTAATTCAGACAAATCAGTACTATTCCAACGGCTCACTTGTGTAAAGGGCGATTCCCCTGTCAGGGGAAATGTCCGTAGGACAAAGGGGTTCCCATTTCTGGAAGAAACTGGATTTTTGCGTAGCAAAAAGACTGAGGGATCGTTCAAGGTTATAGCCTTGATACTGATTATAACCATATTTATTGGAGTTGTTATAAAAAGTTAAAACCGCTGTTATTCCTGTGAAAAGGATAACAGCGGTTACTTTTATGTGATTTTGATTTTATTCAGACAGAAAGTCAAATGATTTTTTACCGCTTACGGCGTGTTTTCCGTCGAATATGTCAATGTGTATTTTGTCAGAAGCGTTTGCGAGGGTATAGACCTTTTTGATATTTTCATGAGCCTTTTTACTTGCATCAATAGGGAAAAGTTTGTCTTTTATTCCAGATTCTATAAGCAATTCTCTTGGTGCAATTGATGAGGCAAAATCATAAATTTCACCTGTTTCAAGAATCTGAGGGATATAGTTATCGGGACAATGCCATCTTGAAAAAATACTTTCACGGAATGTATTTACATAACAACTGATGACAGTTTTTTTGAATCTTTCATCAATTACCGAGGCATAAAGTGCAGTCAGTCCACCGCCTGAAATTCCCATGCAAGAAAGTTTATCGGGGTCAACATTTTTGTTTTTCAAAAGTATTTCACCACAGACAATTGCCTGATAAATTCTCATTGTGGCAGTTGTAAGTCCATAGGGGAGTAAGTGATGGGAAAGTTCGTCACATGAACTGATGTAAAAAGGTTTAATCAGGTCTTTACTCAGCCTTGCTTCGCCAAAACCGAAAAGTTCAGGTGCAATTACAACACAACCTTTTTTTGCAAGTTCAACTGCAAAATTTTTCTGATAATTGTCAAAGTAGTTGAAATGTTTCTTTTTACCGCTTTTTGAAATTTTCAGAATCTGCCTTACACCATATCCGTGACCGCAGAGTGCAACAACTCCCGGTGCAGATGATTTCAGGTTTTTCGGAGTGAGAATGTAAATAAGAGATTTCAGGTTTTCGCATATTTCAACTGAATACTTTTGCAATGTATAGTCAGGGTAGTCAAGTGCTTTACCTACGGGAATAAGTTTAAAATCATTTTTTTTACCGGGGATTTTGTCAAGTGCAAAAATCTCTCTTGCTCTTATACGGATTTCTTCGCTGATTTTTGAAACATCTTCGACGTTTTTTGCATTTTCATAAGGACTTCTGTAAATTTTATCGTAAAGTCCTTTCATGAATAAATCAGGTGAATAGGGACTTTTCTTCATAAGTTCACCTCTTGTCAGAATTCAATTTTTCCTGCAATCTGAAGATTATTACTGCTGTTACCTGCAAGAATTGTGTATGACCTGTCAAGTTCCCATGA
>JAZRNJ010000022.1:0-5072 GCA_045648125.1 Acutalibacteraceae bacterium | reverse complement strand
CCTGATATATAAATACCGCCTCTGCCTGTACGGGTGATTTCGTTGTTATATGCAAGGTTGTTACTTCCTGTCATAACAAGGGCATTACCTGCAACATTTTTGATAAGACAGTTCTGAACTGTGTTGTTGTTACCGTTTATAATAACACCGTCACTTCTTGTGCCTTTAACCGTAATTCCGTCAAAAGTAATATAATCTGCATCTGACTTGATAACAGGATTAAGTGACAAAGAAAGGTCAATTTGTGCATCTGCAAAATTATCAGACTTCCAAAGGAAAAGAAGACCCTTTTCTCTGTCAAGATACCATTCACCCTCTGTTGTCAGTTCTTCAAAAACATTGAAGAAATAATAGGGAGCATCCTCCTTTGTACCATAAAGGCTTACAAACTTAGGTGAAATTTCTCTTGTTTTTGCATTGAAAAATCCGATGGGTGAAGATGCATCAGCCCAGTCATATTTCCAGAAACCAAACATCCACACATCGTCAATTGTTTTCCAGCCTGAAATTTTTTCTGCAAGTTCAGGACTTACTCTGTAAATATCCGATTCAGGATTACGGATTTTATCCCAATCAGGAACCAGAGTCAATGATCCGTCAGACTCTTTTCCGAGACCTGTTTTTACAACTTCTTCTGTATAGAGAAAATCATTATCAGGATATCTTGCAACAGTCTGTCTCTCGTCATTTACAAAAAGTTCGCAGTAAAGAGGACCTGTGTAATCGCCGTCATAACTTTCTGCAGTATGATATGAACCGATTGCATATATTTTGCCCCAATCTTCTTTTGTAAGAGAATAAGGCTCTTTTGTAAGGTCAACAACCACAACGTTTTTCTGTGCATCATGGGACAGTCTCTGTGAAAACTCAGGATATTCTGAAACTGAAACAAAATCGTTTTGCAGCAGAGTTACACCGCCGTTGAGTATAACCTCACCGTTGTAAGAACAGTACGTTACGGGACACTCTTCTGTGCCTGAGTCTTCCTTTGCAAACTCAAGAGAAGAAACACGATATTCACCCGCTTCAATGCAGACAGTTATTCCCTTTCTTCCTGTTTTGTCAGCATTTCTTACTTCTTCAACTGCTCTTTCAATTGTACAGAAAGGTGCTTCTTTCGTACCATTGTTTGCGTCATTACCTTTTGTGCTGACATAAAAATCTCCCATAGGTTCTATATCTTCCTTTTCCGTAGTTGTTGAAGTTATTGCAGGTGCAGGTGCAACAAAATCCTCGTAAATAATGTCAAGTATACCGTGCTTTATATCACCTGCAAAAACAATGATAAGTATAATTGCAATCAGATTTATGCACTTTGTAATTATTTTATAAATTATCCCCACTGAAATCAGACTCCTTGAATATTTTGCTCCTATATGATAGCACAAAAACATTCATTTTTCAATGATTTTATAACGGATAAACAATAAAAACAAGTTGAAATATTGATCTGAAAACTCAATCATAAAGTTATTTTCTTTTTTATCACAAACGATTATAATATACCTGAAATCTACAAACGGAGGCATACTGATGAGCACAGAAAAAATTGGTGAGCAAATTTCCCTTTTGCGAAAAACAAAAGGAATTACTCAAAGTGAATTAGGTGAAAGAATAGGTGTATCGTTTCAGGCTGTAAGTAAGTGGGAACGTGGTGAAACTTTGCCTGACATAACTCTTTTGCCTGACTTGGCAAAAATCCTTGAAACAACAGTTGATTTCATTTTAACAGGAAATGAAAAGGTTATAGAATACAAAGGCAAAATTACTGTTGCTGATATGAAAAAAGGTCTGAATTGTCTGAAAAATGCAGGTGAATATTTAGGCAACGAAAATTTGATTTATCGTTCAGCAATCAAAGGAATTAACAGCAACCTTAACACCGATATCGAAGAGGCTTTTTTAAACGATTATGCATTTGAGGCTTTTTTAGCAGAAACTATAATTCAGAATCTGATGTCAGGATTATATGTTGATATCAGTGACGTTAAAAACAATTTCAAGCACGAACATTTTAAGAATATTGTTCTTGATTACTGCAACAGATATGGAATAAAATAAAGTAAAATCACACTTCCGCTTTTATTGATTTTTTCCTTTTTTTATGTTACCATAAACTAAAAATCACAGGTTGCGGAGTGTGAAAAAATGACAACACAGGAATATCTGAATTTAATTGACGAAGTAAATGAAAACGGAAAATATAAGGCTGACTGGTCTTCCCTTTCTCGCCACAAGGTGCCTGATTGGTACATACACGATAAGTTAGGTGTGTTTATTCATTGGGGGATTTACTCTGTGCCTGCATACGGCAACGAATGGTATTCACGCGGTATGTATGACCGTAACGTGCGGGAATTTGAACATCACAGAAAAACGTATGGTGAACAGAATGTTTTCGGATATAAAGATTTTATCCCTATGTTCAAAGCAGAAAATTTCGATGCATCAGAATGGGTTTCACTTTTCAAAAAAGCAGGTATTAAATACGTTATGCCTGTTGCCGAGCATCACGACGGTTTTGCAATGTATGATACCGAATTTAACCGCTGGAATTCAACCAAAATGGGTCCTCTCAGAGACGTTGTGGGTGAACTTAAATCAGAATGTGAAAAACAGAGTCTTATCCTTTGTGCATCAACTCACCGTGCAGAACACTATTTCTTTATGAATCCGGGCAGACTTTATGACAGTGATGTAAACGATGAAAGATATGCTGATTTTTACGGTCCTGCCGTTTATTGTGAAGAGTTCGACCCTGAAATAATACACGTAACAACCGCAGATACATATTCAAAAGGTGCAAGTAAAGAGTGGCTGGAAGACTGGCTTGTACGCACATGCGAACTTGTTGACAAATATCAGCCCTCTGTACTCTATTTTGATTGGTGGATTCACAACCATTCTTTCAAACCTTATCTCAAAAAACTTGCAGCATATTACTATAACCGTGCCGAAGAATGGGGCAAAGAAGTTACAATCAACTACAAACACGAGGCTTTTCCTCCCTCAGTTGCCACATTTGACGTTGAAAGAGGTGCATTGACGGGCATATCTCCGATTTATTGGCAGACAGACACTGCAATAGGCAAATGCTCCTGGGGTTACAGAGCAGATAACGAATACAAGTCTTCCCGTCAGGTTATATGTGACCTTGTGGATATCGTTTCCAAAAACGGAAATCTCCTCATAAACATCGGCCCCAAAGCTGACGGCACAATCACAGATGAAGAAACACAGGTCCTCCTTGATATGGGTGAATGGCTCAGAATCAACGGAGAAGGTATTTACGGCACAACTTACTGGAAACAATTCGGTGAAGGCGAAGTCAACGCAGAAGAAGGATTTTTCAAAGACGGAGACGAAAAAGCATTTACAAGCGAGGATTTCAGATTTACATATAAAGATGGTTATCTTTACGCTTTCCAGATGCGTCCGTCAGAAACTGTAAAAATCAAAACCCTCAAGAAGCACATCCCTCACGACTATTTAATCGAAAATATCGAACTCTTAGGCAGTGATGAAAAAATTGAATTCACAAGAGACGAAGAAGCACTTAAAATAAATCTCAAAGGTGAATTCAAAAATGATTTGCCAATTTGTTTTAAAATTGAAATAGGATAAAGCAAAAATCCGAGGTTATATAACCTCGGATTTTTTGGTGGAGACGGTCGGGATCGAACCGATGACCTCTTGAATGCCATTCAAGCGCTCTCCCAGCTGAGCTACGCCCCCGTGTCTTAAAGTAAAAAGTAAGAAGTAATAGTGAAAAAGTATTACTTGTAACCAATAAATAAGCGGATGATTACTCTAAAAGTATATCATCCGCTTTATGTTTAGTCAAGTATTTTCATGAAATTACTCAATCAATCCCATATATCTTGCGAACCAATAAATGAGCATGTATGAGGAACCGGGTACTGCTCTGCTTTCATCACCGCCATCAACAGTATATGGTCTTGAACCAAGCTCAGAGAAGTTTCTTTCATCCCAATTGAAAGGCTTAAGAGGTTGTATGCCGCCTCCCCATTTAACGCCTTCGTCTGTCATAACTACATTTCTTCTTGTACTGTTTATCATCTTGTATCTGATAAGACTGAGGGGATACTCCTGAAGAACTTTTACATTGTAATCAAGGTCACATACATCACCTGTAAATGCACCGTAAATGAAATTGTAGAAGGGATTTCCCTCAATTCTTTCGTATTCAAAATGGTGCTTGAGACCCATAAGAAGATAACTTCTTATTGCAGGGTCGTCCTCTAACATAAGATAGGGGAAAATGTTGCACATACCGAGGTAATCGTCAATGTGACAGGCATGACCATCTTCACGCTTATGGTAAGCAGCATTGAGAAGAAAATGGTGTTCATGAATAAGCTCATTATATTTATTGAGATATTTTTCATCACCTGACATGTGATGTGCAATTTTCAGGAAGCCAAGCATTTCAAGAGAATTAACACCTTTTTCCCACATCCATTTACTGTTATGATTCAACTCATGCTCATTCCAGCAAGCCCATGTTGTGGGAAGGTTATCGTAATCGCAAAGATAACCGTCATGCTCTAAAATATGGTCTGTGATGTTGCAGACAGCCTCTCTTATTTCTGCTTTTTCTTCATCATCTGCAACAAGGTCATAGTAAAGAGAAAATCCCATATAATGACCTGTCATTTCGTCTGAAGAAGTTTCTCCCAACCATTCGTATGTACCGTCAGATGAACGATGCCATTCTTCATCTCTTTTATTTTCTCCGAGTCCTACTCCCCATTTCGGCTCGTCAGGGAATCTTACTGCACGTGCAGTAAAGCCTTTTATTTCAGGTGCTCTTGTCAGGAAAAGCCCTGCATCCTTTGTTCTTTTTGCTGCCTTTAAAACTTCTTCATCTTTTGTAACTGCATAGCAGAAGCAGAGTGAAGCAAGATAAGTATGTGTCCAGAGACCGTCATTATCGGTGACATTTGAACGTGTTGCATTTGACATATCGCCGTTTACAATTCCGCTGATACCTGTAACGTAACCCTGCTTACGGGGGAAATATTTTTCAGTAAATCTGAAATGCTCCCATG
>JAZRNJ010000021.1:0-5236 GCA_045648125.1 Acutalibacteraceae bacterium | reverse complement strand
ATTCTTTTTGACATTTTCATTGAGATATACCTCCTTAGCTTAGTATACAGTGAAAGTATATCACATGTTTTAATGTTTTGCAAGAACTTTGACAAAATTATCTTTAATATTTTTAAAAAATTTTACAAAATTAATTTCTTTTTTACGAAATTTGACATTTTCAGGAAAAACGTATAAGTTTTACAACTTATTGTGTTTCACTAAATGCACTGACACAAAATGTACATTTAAAAACAAAAACTGTCCCGCTTCATCAAGAAGTGGGACAGTCTGTTTTTTTAATCAAGTGCTATTTTACATTCTTTTTTGATTTTTGATGAATATGTACCGTTCTTTTTACATTCAGACATATATTCTTCTGAAGCTTTAATTTTCTCTTCATCAGAAAGTTCGGTTGAGCACATTGTGAAACGTGCTTTATTTAATTTGTCATTACAGAATTTCTTATAGTAATAAACCATTTCAGTTTCGTAAGTGCCGTCTTCATCAAGAGTGATATAACGGAGTCCTCTTGTGTCAAAGTCACCATAATAACCAAAACCTGATGTTGGTGCACAGGCAAGGTCAATGCCTTTATAAGGAACACAGTATGTGTTTACATGGTCGTGACCATAAAACATTGCTTTAACATCACCCTGTTCAAGCATTGTGTCGAACTCAAGACCTTTATCTGCAGGGTCAGGAGTTACAGCCTCATGACAGAATCCGTTAAGATTGTCCCCTGCTTCCTTTACTGCCTCAATTGCCTGTAAAGGAGGATGGTGCTGGAATACCATTGCAGGTACATTTTTGCCACCATTTTCTGCTTTGAGTTTATTTGCAGTTTTTTTGTACCATTCAAGTTTATCAGCAAGAACGCCGTCGTTTGAGTCAAAACACCAGAGGTTATAGGCTACTCTTTTTCCGTCTGATGACATAACGGGAAGATTGAAGTTACAGCATCCGTCAAGGTTTTCTTCACCTGCCTGAGAAATACAGACAGAATATTTACTGAAAATTTCAAACTGTTCACGTCTTGAAACCTTACCGTCAAGGTCGTGGTTACCGAAAACTATAGCAACAGGAATGCCCAGCTCTTCAAAATATTTCATAAAGGACTTATAGGTTTTTCCGATAAAGTATTTACCCATACATTTCAGCATTTCAGTACCTGTGGTTGAAAACTTATTATCACCTGTTATAACAATAAGGTCAGGTTTATATTCATCAATGCATTTAAGCACATAATCCATTGTAAGATAACGCTGGGTAGGGCCATCCTGAAAGTCAGAAACCTGAATAATTCTGAATTTGCCGTCTTTTGCGAATTTTAAGTTTGCTTTGCTCATTTTTTCATCTCCAAAATTTATACTTTTTGAAACCGTAATTCATGTTATCATATCACAATTATATTGTCAACTTTACATTGCAAAAAAGATTTTTTTATGCTATTATTAAATGTAATATAATATGAAAGAAGAATTATCATGAAAATATCTGAAATTTTCAAAGAAAATACAGCAACACTTTCCTTTGAGGTTTTCCCTCCTAAGACAAGTGATACTTACAAAAGTGTTGAAACTCAGGCAATGGAAATTGCAGCACTTAAACCCGATTTTATGAGCGTTACTTACGGTGCCGGTGGCGGTACAAGTGAATACACAGTAAGCATTGCAGACAACATACAGAAAATGCACAATGTCCCTACACTTGCACATCTTACTTGCGTTTCATCAAAAAAGGAAAAAGTTCACAAGCAACTGAAACTTCTTGAAGAACACGGAATTGAAAACATTATGGCTCTCAGAGGTGACAGAACTGACAACGACTGCGAAGATTACCGTTATGCATCTGAGTTGATTTCTGACATAAAAGACATTTGCGGTGACAAATTCTGCATCGGCGGTGCATGTTACCCCGAATGTCATCCCGAAAGTAAAACACTTGAACAGGATATAAAAAACTTAAAGCACAAAATTGACGCAGGATGCGATTTTCTTACAACTCAGATGTTCTTTGACAACAACATTCTTTACAAATACATATTCAAACTCCGTGAAGAAGGAATTACAGTGCCTGTTGTTGCAGGTATCATGCCTGTTACAAATGCAAAGCAGATTTCACGTATCTGTTCTCTTTCAGGAACTTATCTCCCCTCTAAATTTAAAAACATTGTTGATAAATTCGGTTACGACAATGATGCAATGAAACAGGCAGGTATTGCTTACGCTACAGAGCAGATTGTTGACCTTATTGCAAACGGTGTGAAACATATCCACGTTTATTCAATGAATAAACCTGACATTGCAGAAAAAATCCAGACAAATCTTTCAGATATTATAGGCAAGTGATTGATATGAACATTAAAGAAAAAATCTTAAAAGAAATAGTTGTTTTTGACGGTGCTTTCGGTACTGAACTTCAGAAAAGAGGTCTCATGCCCGGTGAACATCCTGAGGAATGGAACATTACCCACAAAAACGAAATAATTGAAGTACATAAAAGCTACATTAATGCGGGTGCCGATGTTATCAACGCCAACACTTTCGGTGCAAACAGATTTAATTTCGGTGAAAGAACAAAGGAGATTATCTTCTCTGCTGTTGAAAATGCAAAACAGGCTGTGAAAGAATCAGAAAAAGAATGTTTTGTAACCCTTGACATCGGTTCTCTCGGCAAACTCCTTAAACCTGCAGGTGACCTTGACTTTGAAGAAGCAGTGGATGTTTTCAAAGAAATTGTAATTTACGGTACAGATGCAGGTGCAGACCTGATTCTCATTGAAACAATGACAGATTCTCTTGAAACAAAAGCCGCAGTTATTGCAGCAAAAGAAAACTCAAACCTGCCCGTTTTAGTTTCAAACGCTTACGATATTTCCGAAAGACTTTTAAGCGGTACTGACGCAGAAGGCATGGTAGCAATGCTTGAAGGACTGAGTGTTGATGCAATAGGCATAAACTGCAGTCTCGGTCCTGTGCAGATGTTGCCCATTGCAGAAAAACTTTGTAAATATTCTTCTTTACCTATATTCGTTTGCCCCAACGCAGGTCTTCCCCGTGAAGAAAACGGTAAAACTGTTTTTGATGTAGGTGCAGATGAATTTGCAGAGATAGTAAAGAAATTCGTTTCAATGGGTGTTCATGGTATCGGCGGATGTTGTGGTACAACACCTGAATTTATAAAAAAGCTCTCTGAAATCAAAAAGACATTCTCCCCTCTTCCTGTTGAGAAAAAGAATTATACAGTTGTTTCTTCCTACGCTAAAAACGTTTATTTCGGCAATACGCCTGTACTTATCGGTGAAAGAATCAATCCTACAGGTAAACCAAAATTCAAACAGGCTCTGAGAGACAATGACATCGGTTATATTCTTGGTGAAGCAACGGGTCAGAAAGAAAAGAATGTACATATCCTCGACGTCAATGTAGGACTCCCTGAAATTGACGAAGTGAAAATGATGCAAAACGCCGTAACTTCAATTCAGGCAATTACTGATTTGCCTTTACAGATTGACACTTCCGATTTTGAAGCAATGGAAAAGGCAATGAGAATTTACAACGGAAAACCCATGATTAACTCTGTCAACGGAAAAGCAGAAGTTATGGAAAAAGTTTTTCCTCTTGTAAAAAAATACGGCGGTGTTGTTGTAGGACTGACCCTTGATGAAAACGGCATTCCCGAAACTGCTGAGGGCAGAATTCAGATTGCAGAAAAAATTTATAAAACTGCAGAAAAATACGGAATTGCCCAAAAAGATATTGTAATTGACCCTCTTGCATTGACAATTTCATCTGACAGAAATTCTGCCAACGTAACACTTGAGGCAGTAAGACGTATCCAAGAAGATTTCGGAGGCAATACAATCCTAGGTGTTTCAAATATTTCTTTCGGACTTCCCTGCCGTGAAAACATCAACTCCTCTTTCTTCACAATGGCTATGCAGAAAGGTCTTTCAAGTGCAATTATAAATCCTTATTCCGATAAAATGATGGAAAGTTATTACAGCTTCGTTGCACTCTCAGACTGTGAAAACGGTATTGAAAGTTACATTGACTTTGCTTCATCTGTCACAGAAGAAAAGAAAGTTACCACTCATGAAATCACAAGCCTTAAAACTGCAATTGAAAAAGGGCTTGAAGAGAAAGCAAAGTTACTTGCAGCTGACCTTATAAAAGAAAAAAATGCGCTTGAAATCATCAACGAAGAAATTGTTCCGGCACTTGATTCCGTGGGTGAAAAATTTGAAAAGAAAACCCTTTTCCTTCCTCAGCTTCTTATGAGTGCAAATGCAGCAAGAAATGCTTTTGATGTTATCAAATCCACAATGGCAGGAGAAAAGCAAACATCAAAAGGCAAAATTATCCTTGCTACGGTAAAGGGTGACATTCACGACATCGGCAAAAACATTGTCAAGGTTATTCTTGAAAACTACAGTTATGATGTCATTGACCTTGGCAAGGATGTCCCGCCTCAGCTTATTGTTGACACAGCAAAAAAAGAAAATGTAAAACTTGTAGGTTTAAGTGCGTTGATGACAACAACCGTACCCGCAATGAAAGAGACGATTTCTTTACTCACAAAAGAAATCCCCCATTGCAAGACAGTTGTAGGCGGTGCTGTACTGACAGAAGAATATGCCGAGATGATTGGCGCTGACAAATATGCAAAAGACGCAATGGAAACAGTAAGATTTGCAGAAACATTAAAACTTTAAAGTTTTTCGGAGTGAGAAACATGAAAACAATTCTTGAAAATCCAATTAAAATTCACGACAAAGAAATTCCTAACCGAATAGTTTTCCATCCCATGGAGGGTTGTGACGGTACAAAAGAAGGTGCAATTGACACGCTCACAAGACGCAGATACATTCGTTTTGCCAAAAGTGGTGCAGGTATAATCTGGTTTGAGGCAACTGCCGTTTGTCCTGAGGGCAGAGCAAATCCGAGGCAGTTATTTCTCAATGAGAACACAAAAAACTCATTTGCTTCACTTATAAAAGAAATAAAAGAAATTTCATTAAAAGAAAACGGGTTTGAGCCTGTAATTATTGTTCAGTTGACTCACAGCGGAAGATTCAGCAAACCAAACGGCACACCCGAACCCATTGTAGCTTACAGAAATTCTCATTGGGAAATCGGCAAAGAAAATCAGCCTTATGCTATTGCTACAGACGAATACTTAAAGACTATTCCTGAAAAATATTCTCATGCTTCAAAACTGGCTCGTGAAGTTGGATTTGACGGAATTGATGTTA
>JAZRNJ010000020.1:0-5832 GCA_045648125.1 Acutalibacteraceae bacterium | reverse complement strand
ACTGCTTTAGTTGTGTCAATTGTCTGACCAACATTTACAACATCATTGTCAACCATTGATGTTCTGTAACGACCGATGAAGAGTTTACCTGTTTTGTTTTCGTCTGTTTTGAGGAAAGCATTGTCAACCCAGATTTTACCGTTAAGAGCAACAAGGTCTTTCACTCTGAACTGAAGTTTAACAACAGTCTGTGCGGGATCAAGAATCTGTGCATCATCGTTGATTTCCGGATCAGGAGCGATAGTTATGAGAGCATATTTCCACTGGCTCTTTTCGCTTTCTGTGTAACTTGAAGGATAACCCTTATCAGGGCTCTTGATATTACCGCCTGTAATAGAACCTTCTGCGTATGAACCTTCAAAAGTGAATGCTTCTGCAGGTGTTTCACCAACAAGTTCAAAGAAGTTTGAGTCGTATACAACGGGAATTGAAGCAGCTGCAGCGTAGTAGTCTGTGCCGACAATAACTGATACAGTTACAATATCGCCGTGATAACTGTCTTTTTTATCTGCCACAAGTTCAATTGTTGCTTTGTGAACTGATTCAGATGCAGAGAATTTTTCATATCTTGCTCTGATTTCAGCTGCAAGTTTAGCAATTTCTTCCTGCTGTTCAAAGGTATAGTCACGATTAATTTCTGATACAAACTTTTCGAAAGCTTCTGCATCTTTCTTGTCTATATTTCCATTAGCAATCAATGCTCTACCTTCTGCGATAGCTTCATCAACAGCTGTATAGTCACCGGGAATCGGTTTAAGGTTATTGATTGCTTCTGTAAGTGCTATCTGATACTGAACAATTTTTTCCTGGTCCTTAGCATTAAGGTTCCAATCTATTGAATTAAGAACGTTGTTAAGATCTTTAACTGTGTCTGTTGTGTATTTTGAAAGATCTTTGGGAACATCATAGTCTCTGATTCTACGAAGTTCTGTATAATTACCCTTAGCTTCAACAAGTTCATACATCATATCAGAAATATCGAATGCATAACCGTTTACAATACCCTGATCTTTCTTTGTAAGTTCCCAGTTGATTCCGTTAATTACGTTCTGAACATTAGCCACACTTACTGAGGTGTAGTGAGAATGGTTAAGTGCATTAAATCTTTCGATAGCTGCAATTACACGTGAATAATCAGCAGGTCCGGGCTGAAGTGCCTGAAGAGCTTCATTGATATTAAGAGCCATCAAATCAACTTCATCCTGACGGTTAATACCATAACCATATTCTACCCTTGCAAGAGCTGAATCAAGCCTTGCAATAGATTCTGCTGAATAATATGTTCTGTCAATATTTCCTGCATTTGTTACTGCAATTTGAACCTGTGTATAATTAGCAGGTTCGTATTTGAGGCTATCAATAGCAACTCTGATTCTGTAAGCATAGTTATCAACTTCATACTGTCTGTCTGCTTTAAGACCATATTCAACTGAATCAATAGCGTCCTGAACAGCTTTAATTGATTCAGAAGTCATCTGGCTCTTATCTTTAGCGTTAAATTCAGCAATAAGTGTTTCAATTTCTTCGTAGTCAGCATCTTTAAGTTCAAGATTATCAATTGCTGCCTGGAGATTATCTCTCATTGCATCAATTTCATCCTGACGTGTAATGCCGATTTGTTCATAACCTGCACATGCGGCAGCGGCATCCTTTGCTGCATTATATGAATCTTTAGAATAGTATTCTTCAACAAGATTTGCAATTCTGTTAAGAAGTGCTTCAAGTTCTATATAGTTTGCAGGAAGTTCTACAAGTTTACTGATTGCCTCATCAATCTGAGTTACATAACCATCAACTACATCCTGCTGTGACAAATCGAGTGTATAGTCAATACTGTTGATAACACGTCTGAGTTCAGCGTAAGAATCAGCAGTGTAATGTATTTCTTTCTTTTCCTGTGCACGTTCTTTTGCTGCATTAACAGCTGAGTAATCTGCGCCATTATACTTAAGGTTACCAAGCGCTACTCTGAGATCGTATGCCAACTGATCAACTTTTGTCTGGTTGATAATTTCAATATTCCAGTCAATTTTATCCATTATTGCCTGAACTGCTGAGAAATCTTTATAAACATTAGTAAGTGCTTTTTTCTGCAGAGCTTCTTCATAAAGTTCATCAAGTTCTGTATAATCAGCACGTCTGTACTTAAGACCTTTGATTGCATTATCAATATCTGTTTCCCACAAATCAACCTGAGGCTGATAGAGAACACTGTAGCCAAACTGAATAACACCGTCAGGATTTGTATCTGCATCATAAACAGAAATTGCTTTCATGAGTTCAGCATAGCTTTCTTCTGTGTAAAGATGTTTTGTTTCTTCGTAAGCAAGAGCTTCTTCCTGTGCTTCTTCCACAGCTGAATAATCAGCTTCTTTGAGAACAAGCCCATTGTAAGCTTCTGTAAGAGAAACAATTGCATTATTAATTTCATCCTGAGTTGCTCTGGGGTTCTGAAGAACTGTCTGAGCGTTGAGCATTGCTGTTTCATACTGTGAGAAACCTGCTGAATAGTACCATGACTGAGGGTTAACACCCTTATACTGAGCAGTTGCAAGTGGGCTTTCAGGTGTATTGTTGTGGAGAATATCATTGATAAGTGTGCGAAGTTCACCCTTGTTTACGGTGTGAATTCTAAGACCTACCGGGAACGCAGTTTTATTTCCTGCTTTACCGGCAGTTGATGAAATCTGTGATATAATTGTGTATTCTGCATTATTTATAAATGTAGAACCTGTAAAAACAGTAACATGCTGAGTACCAACATTCATCAATCCTAAATCTGCATCTAAACCAAGTTCAACATTAGCAGTACCTGTAAGGTCTGAACCAATAGATGCATTTCCATGTTTCGCTGACACGACATCAAGATTCTGTGTATTGTTCTGAGCCTCTGTCTTCATCATAGCAACCGCATAGCGAAGATTAAGGTCATCTAAAGAATCAGTCACACTTGTATCAACATAAACATCAGCGTAAGAACGCCTGTCGTTTATCTCGAAAGAAACATCTTTGCCGCTTCTTGACACACTATATGTTGAATATTCCAAACCGGAACTAGTAACAAACTGATTGTTACTTGCATTATAGTAACCACGTGTGTCTGAACTACTTGTAGAAAAACTTCCAAGACTACCGTAAGTATTAACACCGAGAACACGTGTTACAGCAGAAACACTCGCATGAGTATCTTTTTCACCCTTAAGTTTATCCCACAATTCAGGTTCATATGTCAATACAGTTGAAACTTCATTACCTGCAGGCTGTGAAACACCCTCAACATAGGAATAAGCTTTACTTACATACTGTTTGCCATTGTATGTATAAGTAATTTTAAATGTAAGTGTATCACCCTCATTAGCTGTACCGCTGGCAATAAACCATGTGTATGATTTTTCCTGATAGTTTATCTCAGGCTGGCTCATCACAATGTTACTTGCATTTGAGTTAGAGTTGGTGCAAGTAACCATAGGAGTATTCTCAGGAAGCTCCTTGAAAGTAATTTTCACCATAGGATAAGATGCTGTTTCCTGAATACTGCCTACGTTTGCGTATGCATTGCCTGCAAATGTACCGCTTACTGCGGGAATACCTGAAGGCGTTGCAGCCACAATAGTTGAACCGGGCTGATAGGATTCAAGACCTGATGCAACTCTTACAACCTGTGTGCTTGTTGTAACAGCACCTGCATCGGGTAACATTTCTGCTTCATCTGCACCAAGGACATAACCTGTTGCATCAGCTGCAAATGCCACAAAACCTGTGTTAATAACAGACATGAGCATTACTACTGAAAGAAGCAAACTGATTAATCTTTTGCTTTTTTTCATAGTCGATACCTCCACTTGTAATCAAACTAAGATATAATTATCCACTAAAACTATACCATAACAAAATATTATTGTCAACAATTTAAAGGGAAAATAATCAGATTTTTGTTATTTTTTTACTAAAAATACACAATATATTGCGCAGTTAAGCATGTTTTATCATATTCACTAAACAAACAAGCTTCTCCTGAAATTCAAGAGAAGCTGTTGTAATAAAAGCTGTTTTTTCATTTACCAGAGTTTCTTGACGCCTTTTGCATGTGCATTGATACGTGCAACATCAACTGTGTTTACTTTACCGTCAAGGGTTATGTCTGCACAGGAAAGTTCATACTCAGAAAGTGTTGAAACACTTTTTGCATGTGCATTGGCACGTGCAACGTCAATTGTGTTTACTTTACCGTCACCGTTAACATCTCCGAAAAGATTGATTTTAAAGTTTTGCTGAGGCATTTCTTTACTTATTATAATGGTATACTCACATGTAATATGATTAACCTTAGAAATTCTTACTTTGTAAGCTCCTGAAAGAATATTTTCAAAGTTGAATACGGCACTCATTCCTGAAGATGTGAGAGAATATGCAGTTTCTGTTTCTCCCCTTCTGATAAGTTCAACCTTTACCTCATCATTTTCAGATAAAAAGCTTGTAACAACACAACTGAAATTCACATTTGTTATCGGGTCAATAAAATCAGACACATAACTGTAACCACATTCCGAGCAAGTAAAGGTTGTGTAACCTTGTGATGTTTCCGTAGGCTCAGTTATTACTTCATTGTAGGTATGACCTGTTGCAGGGATGATTTCCGTTTCAGTTTTTTCATTACAGACAGTGCATTTTCTTTCCTTTATACCGTCTGTTATACAATCTGCATTTTTAATTACGGACCAATTGCCGAATTTATGTCCCTGAGCAGAAATTATCTTTTCTGTTCTGTCTCCACAAACTGAACAGGTTTTTACTTCAAGACCGTCCGCTTCACATTCAGGTTCTTTTTCTGTTACAAAGTCACCGTAAGCATGACCTGTTGGAGGTACAATTTCCTGTTTGACAAAAATAACTCCGCATACAGAGCAGTATCTCCCTTCAGTAAGACCTGTATTTTCACAATCAGGCGCAACTGCTCCTTCTGACACTTCGGTATGACCTGTGGCATGAATTATATTTTCTACTCTGTCTCCACAGACTGAGCATGTTTTTGCTTCAAGACCGTCCACTTCACATTCAGGTTCTTTTTCTGTTATAAAATCACCGTAAAAATGCTCAGTAATATTAATTATTACATTTTCAGTTTCTGTTTCTGCATTCCTGTCAATATAAAGTTTTCCGCATGAACATTTATAATGTGAAAGTAAACCTTCGTTCATGCAATCAGCAGCAAAACCTTCAACAAATGTCAGATTTTCTGCACATACATGAGGATTTGTTTCTTTCCAACTTACGTAAAGCATAATATTTGAAGAAATTTTATCTTCAAAAGGATAACTCAGAACTTTATCCAGGAAAAATTCAGCATAATATCCGGGTTTTGCTTCTTTTGATGCTTCAACCAAATCATCGTTTGAAGTTACATATAAATATGTATGCTTACGGTCTTCAGGTGAAAAAAGGTCCACCTTATAAATCATATCAGCAGAAGATTTTGCAAAGGTTGTAACACCATCACGTTCTGTCCAGACACCTGAACGCTTACTACTGCCGTTATCAAGATAAAACGCAGCCTGACCGTCAGAGAAGTTTTCAGGTTTCAACGCTCTTGCACTGACATCACCGTAACCTGCGACGGGAAGTTCTGACGACTGACTCACAACACACATATTGTATGTTCCTCCGTCATCTTCACCGATAAGAGAACCACCGTAATAGTCTGATGAAACATCACATATTGAATATGCACTTGAAACCGTACCACGGTTTACACCTACAAGACCGCCTGTGCTTTCTTCACCCACAACAGTACCTGTTGAATAGCAATATGTGATTGTACCCTTATTAAGACCA
>JAZRNJ010000019.1:0-5532 GCA_045648125.1 Acutalibacteraceae bacterium | reverse complement strand
CCTGCTGAAGGTAACTTCATTCCCGTAAGCGCATGGCCCTTCTTCTCAGAGAAGGCAAAGGGTGCATATTTCTGGGACGTTGACGGCAACAAGTTTATCGACTACATGTGTGCTTACGGTCCTAATATTTTAGGTTACAATGACCCTGATGTTGATGCAGCTGCATTTGAACAGGCAAAGCTTGGTAACTGCACAACATCTCCCTCATACAAAATGGTTGAACTTGCAGAACTTCTTGTTGATACAGTTAACTGTGCAGACTGGGCATTTTTTGCAAAGAATGGTAACGATGCAACATCATGTGCAATTCTCACAGCAAGAAATGCAACTCACCGTAAAAAGATTATTTTCGTAAACGGTTTCTACCACGGTGTTTCTGCATGGACACAGAAAATCGACTATCCCGGAGTTCTTCCTGAGGATGTTGCAAACAACCTTTATATTGACTGGAATGACATTGACGCTCTTGAAAAAGTAATTGCTGAAAACAAAGACGAAATTGCAGCATTTATTTCAACACCTTACATGCACGGTAACTATAAGGATAACGAACTTCCTGCAGACGGTTACTGGAAGAAAGTACGTGAAATCTGCACAAGAGAAGGCATTGTTCTCATAGTTGACGACGTACGTGCAGGTTGGAGACTTGACCTTAAAGGCTCAGACCACTATTACGGCTTTGAAGCAGACCTTATCTGTTTCTGTAAAGCACTTGCAAACGGCTGGAACGTTTCTGCTATCTGCGGTAAAGAATGGCTCAAAGATGCAGTCAGCGGTCTTTCTTACACAGGTTCTTATTGGATGAGTGCTGTTCCTTTTGCAGCGGCAATCAGAAACATCAATAAACTCAAAGAAATTGATGCTCCCAAACTTCACAGAGAAAAATCAGTGAAACTTCTTGACGGTCTCAAGAGTGCAGCAAGTAACAACGGTTTTAACCTTGTTGTATCAGGCGAGCCCTCACTTTTCTACCTGAGAATTGCAAATGATGACAGCATGATGATTCATCAGGACTGGGTTGCTGAAATGGTTAAACGCGGAATCTTTATTTCAAGCCACCATAACCACTTCATGAACGCTGCAGTTTCAGATGAAGATATCAAGCTTACAATTGACATTGCAGACGAAGCATTCAAAATCACAAAGAAAATGCACCCCGAAGCATTTTAAATAAAATAAGCAGGGAGGAAAACAAAAATGCCATTATCAAAATCAGAATGGTTGGCTCTCGAAAAGAAAGCCCACGAATTGCGTAACCTCTGCCTTGACACAACTTTCTGGGCAGGTAGCGGTCATATCGGTGGCGGTAAGAGCGTTATGGATATGATGACAGTTCTCTATCACAAATATCTTAACATTAAGGTCGAAGACCCCAACTGGGAAGACAGAGACCGTTTCATTTTAAGTAAAGGTCACTCAGGTATTGCTTTTGCACCTGTACTTGTTGACAAAGGCTTCAATGACCCTGAACAGCTTAAAACTTTCAACCTTTCAAACTCAAAAATGGGTATTCACCTTGACGCAAACAAGGTTGTAGGTGTTGATGCATCAACAGGTTCTCTCGGTCACGGACTTTCAATTGCTCTTGGTACTGCACTTGCTGCGAAAGTTCTCGGCAAATCTTACAAAACATACTGCATCCTCGGTGATGGCGAATGTGACGAAGGTTCAAACTGGGAAGCAGCAATGGCAATTGCTCATTACAATGCAACAAACGTAATTTCTTTCGTTGACCGTAACAAATGTATGATTGACGGACGTACAGAAGACGTAATGAACCTTGAACCCTTTGCAGACAAATGGCGTGCATTCGGTTTTATCGTAAAAGAAGTTGACGGTCATAACATCAGCGAACTCTGCGATGCTATCGACTTTGCTCTTAACGACCCTGAAAAACCCGTTATGATTATTGCAAACACAGTCAAAGGTGAAGGTATCGACTTCATGGCAGACGATTATCATTGGCATTACGGTGCAATTGATGAATCAAAATATAATCAGGCTAAAGAAAGCCTTGAAAAATACTATAAAGAGCGTGTGGCTCGTGCAGAAAGAGAGGGTGTATAATTATGGCAGGCGGAATTTCATATACAGCTCTTGAATCAACCGAACTCTCAACAGCCGAAATTTACGGCCAGACTCTTATTGAACTGGGTAAAGAACACCCCGAAATCGTAGGTCTTACAGCTGACCTTGCAGGTTCAACAAAAATCGGTGCATTCGGTAAGGTTTTCCCTGACCGTTTCTTCAACGTTGGTATTGCTGAACAGAACATGTTCGGTATTGCAGCAGGTATGGCAAAGGCAGGTCTTGTACCTTTCCTTTCAACTTTCTCAGTTTTTGCATCTCTGAGAAGTGCTGACCAGCTTCACACAGACATCTGCTATCAGAATGTAAATGCAAAGGTTATTGCAACACATTCAGGTACATCTTTCGGTCAGGCAGGTTCAACTCACCATGCTATCTGTGACCTTGCAGTTGTACGCTCAATGCCCAACATCACACTTATCTGCCCTGCAGACGGTGTTGAAACTGCAGAAGCAGTTATTGCAGCTTATGAAAATAAAGGCCCTTACTACATCAGAATCAACCGCGGTTTTGACCGTGTTCTTTACGGTAAAGATTATCCCCGTGAATATAAATTCGAAGTGGGTAAGGCAATTGAAGTAAATCCCGGTACAGACATCACAGTTATCGCTTGTGGTTCATGTGTGTTCCAGGCTTATCAGGCAGCAAAATTCCTTGAAAACGCAGACGGTCTTAAAGTCCGTGTTCTTGATATGCACACAATCAAACCTATTGATAAAGAAGCAATCATCAAGGCAGTTCAGGATACACGCCGTATTATCACAGTTGAAGACCACAACGTTATCGGCGGTCTCGGCTCAGCAGTAGCAGAAGTTATGGCTGAAGCAGGTAAAGGTTGTGCATTCACACGTCTTGGTATTCAGGATGAATTTGCACCTATCGGTCTTCACGAAGATATCATGTCAAATCTCGGTATTGACTGTAACGGTATCATCAATGCAATCCGTGAAGCTATGAACAAAGACTTTGAAGAGGACGACAACTGGGACGACGAAGTTTAAGAAATTTCTTACTCTCACAGAAAGGAATGATTCACTATGACAAATGAAGTCGTATTGACCAATAAAATATTTCTTAGTGCTGTTCTGCCTCTTCTTAAAGTTATTGCAAACGATGTTCCCTCACTTAAAAAGAAGTTTGAGGGTATGAATGCAGTTTTTCAGGTAAGTGCACTCGACCCCAATGCTGAAGGCGGAAAAGTAGGTACATATTTTGAAGTTGTTGACGGTGAATGGACAGTTAAAAATGACCAGGTTGCAGAAAACCCCGATGTTGACCTTGAGTTTAAAACTCTTGAGGCAATGAACAGTTTCTTCAAAGGAAAAATCGGTCCTGCAACACTTCCCAAAATGAAAGGTGCTCTTAAAAAGACAAAGATTTTTATGGCACTTCTCATGACACTCCTTAAAATGTCTTCACTTCTCACAGCAAAAGCAGCACCTGCTAAAGAAGAAGATAAACTCCTTATGGTAAAATGTTTCTTCTATCTTCTTTCTGCAGGTATCAGCCAGCTTAACAAACAGGGCCACAAGGCTATCCAGGATTGGACAAGTAAAAGCCCTGACCGTGTTTATGCATGGGCAGTTGACGGATATCCTGAGGTTTCAGCTTACCTTCGTGTGAAAGCAGGTAAGTCACGCTCAGGCAGAGGCGAATACAAGAGAGCAATGCCTTTCTTTACGATGCGTTTTGATTCACTCGACAGTGCTCTCGGCATTCTTCTTTCAACAGACGATATGCTTGGGTCAACAAAGAGAGGCAAACTCATCATGGACGGTGCTCCCGCATTCGGTGCACAGATTGGTGAATATATGCTGACAGTCGCAGCTTACGCACAGTAAAAATCGCCGATAAAGCGGCAAGAACATTTTTGAATGTTATTAAAATTTAAAGTAAAATGAATTTGGCAGGTTTTTCCCTTTGGAGTACCTTAGTACACCGTCAGGAAAAAACCTGCCATCTTTACGCTTTCTCGGCGATTTTAAATTTGAGTTGTTTAGAGAAAAGTTATTACTGTTTTAGTCGCAATAAAATTCAATTCCTTTTTCACGTATTGTGTCTATAACTTCTTCAATTGTGTCTACGAAAATTTCTGCAGACTTTTTATTTTCTGTGCATTTGTATCCGCTTTTTCCTAAACGTACAAAAAGCAAATCTTCATCTGTATAAACAAATTTATCTTCGTCTGTTTCACCTATGTATGATATTTCTGCACAAGCTGTGTATTTGTATCCTTCGTCAGGTCTTGATGTTAATTCTTCTCCTGATGATATTACGTAGAAAAACTTTACTTTTATATCAAGATTATGATTTTTTGCTCTTTCAATACTGCCTTTTGTTACATCACGTATTTGGGCTCTGATTTCTCTTTCGGCTTTTACTGCTTCATCCGTGAAATGAGCATCAATCTGCTTTTGTTTTTTACCTTGCCACTTTTCGATTTTCTTTCTTATTTTGGAAAGATTACTTTCCTCAACAATTCCCCAGTATTTTTCAACTAATTTTTTTGTACGGAAGCTTTTTCTGATATATCCTTGCATATACCATTTTTTCTTACCCTCAACTTTCCCGTCGATAACGAAAACTGTTTCAGATGGTGTCGGTATACTCATCGAAGGTCCGGCTTTAGGATGGTAACCTGCCTGTATACTACGTATGTTTTCCCATAAATAAACTTCCTTTGCGCCAAAGGCATAAAAGAACGAAACTTGGTTACTGTCAAAAATATAAAATACAGGTTCACATATCACACCAACGGCAAAGAAAAATATTCCTGCGACAAAAAAGAAAATTCCCAATGATTTTTCATCCGAGTTTATAAACACATTGCCAAAAATAGCAGCAATGACACTTGCTGAAAACCAAAAAGCAAACCAACTGTTTATGGCAAACTGTTTTTTATCCATGTGTTTCACTATCCTCTTGGTGATTATGGTTTACTTAAATCTGCTCGCACAGTCTTGCCAATTCTTCCATTGTCAGTTTTTCTGCACGGACATTTGCATCAAGTCCTGCTCTTTCAATTGCAGAAATCACTTCTGCCTTGGGAAGTCCCATTCCTGAGGAAATTCCGTTTGCTGCAGTTTTTCTTCTCTGTGAAAATGCACTTTTCACAAGAGAGAAAAATTTCTTTTCGTCTGAAACCTCAATAGGAGGATTGCTTCTTATTTTCAGTTTCATAACTGCACTGTCTACTTTAGGTGCAGGCATAAAAGAACCTTTTGAAACACCAAAAAGCTTTTCTGCTTCTGCATAATAATTTACTGCAACTGTCACAGCTCCCGATTCACGTGAGCCTACTTCTGCACAAAGTCTGTCAGCAGCTTCTTTTTGCACCATAACAGTCATATTTTCTATTTTAGCTTTGTTTTCAAGGAAATACATAATTATGGGTGAAGTGATATAATAGGGCAGGTTTGCACATACTGCAACTTTTTCACCGGG
>JAZRNJ010000018.1:0-20251 GCA_045648125.1 Acutalibacteraceae bacterium | reverse complement strand
GTCGTGCTGATAACCGCCTGTGAGATGAATGATTTCGCCGAAGATGCCCTGCTTTACCATATTGAAAATTGCCATTTCGTTTCTGTCGTAACAGCAGTTTTCAAGAAGCATACAAATTTTGCCAGTATCTTCACTTGTTCTAACTAATTGCCAGCACTCCTCAATTGAAGCCGCACCGCCAACCTCCATAGCAACATGAAGACCAGCTTTCATTGCATCAACTGCAATTCTTGAGTGAGTAATCCATGTTGTTGCGATATAAACACCGTCAAGGTCTTCTTTTTCAAACATTTCCTTGTAATCAAGGTAATAATTTGCATCAGTGCCTACTTCTTCTTTAACAATTTCTGCACCGCGTTTAGCTCTGTCTTCGTATTTATCACATACAGCAGGAACTCTTACGCCTTCGCATTTGAGAAGTTCACGGAGCATGCCTGAACCTCGACCACTTGTACCAATAATACCGATATTAACAAATTCTTTCATTTTAACACCTCAGAATTTTTTGTTTTTATAACCACAAGAATTATATCATTGTTGTATCAGATTTTCAACCATAAAATGAAATATTGTTGCAAAAATTTTACTGCATTGACAGTTTGTTGAAAAGTGAAAATATGTGTGATATAATTGCTGTTGAACATAAGTTTTTTGAGGAGATTTTTATGAGCAGATTTCTTGAAGATTTTGCAGAGTTTATAAAAAATAATGACGGAAGAGTATTTTCGACATGTGAAATTATAGGTGATAATCTTCCGAAAAAAATGCAGATAACAGAAAATAACGCTTCGCAGAATATCTATTCCATATCAAAAATCTATACAGTTACTGCAATCGGAATTTTATGGGACAGGGGATTGCTGCGTACCGATAATACTGTAACAGAAATCCTCGAGGACGAATGTCCTGAAGGATATGAGCCTTACTGGGATGAAACAACAGTAGATATGCTCATGCGTCACAGAGTGGGTTTCCCGGGCGGATTTGATACAGATGTAATGGATGCATCGGAATATGACCCTGATTATCTGAAAGAAATAATGCTAAAAAAATGGATATGTCCTCCTGATACAGAGAGACATTATGAAGATGCAGTTTATTATATTCTTTCGAGAATTGTAAATAAAGTGTCAGGAAAAACACTCTTCAATTTCTGTTGGGAAAATATTTTTCTGCCGTTGTCCTTCAAGGAAGCAGCGTGGAGCTGTTGCCCTCAGGGTCATGCAATAGGAGCAACGGGTCTTTACATACGATGCGAGGATATGACAAAATTAGGTGCAGTATATCTCGGTGGAGGAGAATACCGTGGCAAAAGAATTATTTCTGAAGAATGGGTCAGAAAAGTGCATGAAAGACAGTATGAGTTTGCACCCAACGGTATAAGGGATTCATTCAATAAAGGCGGATTAAACGGACAGGACCTTGTTGTTATTCCCTGTGAAAACAGAGTTGTAGGATGGCAAGGGTATGACACACGGGAACACCGTCCTGACCTGACAAAATTTGTAGCAGAGTACGGAGAAAAATAATACAGAATAGTATCACCTTTTCTGAATATACTTTTCAGGGGTGATAATTTGAAAAAATTATTTAAACGTTGGCAGATTGCAGGTTTTATTTTTACAGGGATAGGAGGAGTTTTGCTCCATTTTCTCTATGATTGGACTAAAGGGAGCATATTAGTTGCACCATTTTCAGCTGTAAATGAGTCAATCTGGGAGCATATGAAACTCTTGTTTTTTCCAATGTTTCTGTTTGCTCTGATTGAATACATGTTTATCGGAAAAGAAATTAAAGATTTCTGGTGCATAAAATTTGTGGGGATTTTATCAGGATTAATTCTAATTCCCACAATCTATTATACCTATACGGGAATCGGTGGTATAAACGCCGATTGGTTTAATATAATTATATTTTTTATCTCGGCATGGTTTTCGTATTGGCTTGAAAATCTCATTTTCAAAAACAAATTCAATTTTTGCAAAGTGTCTTATATTGCTTTTGTAGCTTTATGTTTAATTGGGGTACTGTTTATTGTTATGACTTTTGTTCAGCCCCGGATACCGTTGTTTCAAGACCCTGTAAAAGGTGATTACGGGATTTGATAATGAATGGAAACCCCTCCGTACAGACTGAAATCTGTACGGAGGGGTTTGTGCAAATAAAATTAATATTCAAAGGTGTATTCATACCCCTGAACCCATTTCCCGTCATCGAAATCACGGAATCTGAGGAGGACTTCGTTTTCGTAAACTTCAACTACTGCACCGATGCCTGTTTCATAACCTTCTGTTGCGTGTTCGGTTGATTTCGGAACATTGACAGATAAAACACCGTTTACTTCTCTGACTGAGTTTTCTGAAAGTGCAGCGTGTGTGTGACCGCAGAAGAAAATTACGTCTTCATAATCATCAAGCACATTTGAAAGTTTGTCATGAGGACCGTCTTCAATGTAATTTACAGGATGATGTGAAATAACGAAAGCGGGTTTATTTTCTTTCGATGCTTCATCAAGGACTTCTGTGAGCCATTTAAGTTGTTCGTCTGAAATATCTATTCCGTTAACGGAATCACTTTCGGTAGTAAGTACAATAAAATAGTAGCCATCAATAATTTTGTAATAGTTGTTAGTTTCAGTTTTACAACCTGCAAAGTTTGCGTATTTCAGGAAACGTTCAGCCATTTTGTCATAACCGCCTGTGCCGTTGGCATAGTCGTGATTACCCGGTGCAATGATAAGGTTTTCTGCAGGTTTTGCGTTTCTCAGAGCACCGAAGAAAAATACACTTTCAATATGCTGTCCGTTCATTGTGTTGTCGCCGAGAAAAACAAGTGTGTCACTGTGTTTATTATGTTTGACTTCATTGAGAATTTCTGAGAATTCTATAAAAGTCTGAGAGTTGTTGCCTTCGATATGTATATCGGAAAGGACGGTAAAGCTTGTTTTCAGTTCATTGGGATTTTTTGCCTCATAACTTTCCACAGGGGAAGTCATGATGGTTAAGGGCAGAAAAAGAAGAGAAAATACAGTTATAATAATCTGTTTTGCAGATTCAAAAAAAGCGTTCATAAACAAACCTTCTTTCAATATTGTCTTAAAGAAATTATAACATTTAAACTCGAATTTGTAAACATAAATGAAATGTTTCATGTGATTTATATAAAGCGTTACAATGTAACATCTGAGCGTTACATTGTAACACAGAGATAGAGAAAGATAAAGAGTAAGAATAAGAGTTATATATAGAGAAAGAAAATGCCGCTTTTCCGAGATTAGAAAAGCGGTTTTAAAAAAGCATTTTTATTGTTTGTTCAGTTCTTCGATGTATCTTGTCAATGCATCATCCTGAGACGGTAAAAGTAAAAATCCGTTATCAGTCAGACATTTTTTTGAAAGTCTTGAATTGAGAGGTCTTTTTGCTTTTACGGGATATTCTGAAGTGGGAATGGGATTTATCTTTGTAGAAAGTCCTGATTTTTCCATTATGTTCTGTGCAAATTCTGCCCAGCTCATAAAACCTTCATTTGTTGCGTGATAAATACCGTATTTTTCGGTTTTAATCATCGAGACAAGAAGTACTGCCAAATCTCTTGTATATGTAGGTGAACCTATCTGGTCTGCAACCACATTGAGCTGGTCCCTTGTCTCTGCAAGACGCCTCATAGTTTTTACAAAGTTATTGCCGTTTATACCGTAAACCCATGAGGTTCTGACGACAAATGTTCTTGAGCAATTTTCAAGGGCATTTTTTTCACCCTCAAGCTTCGTTTTACCGTATACATTCTGAGGATTTTTTTCATCCTGCGGTTCATAAGGGTCTTCGCCGTCACCGCCGAAAACGTAATCTGTGCTGATGTAAATCATTTTTGCACCGATTTTTTCACAAGCCTCTGCTATATAAAGACTTCCCTTTGCATTGATTTTTCTGCATAAGTCTTCTTCGTCTTCGGCTTTGTCAACTGCAGTGTAAGCTGCGCAATGAATTACTCCGTCAGGTTTATGTTCAGAAATAAAACTCTGTGTTTCTTCTTTGTTTGTCAGGTCGAATTCTTCTATGTCACAAGGAATAGCTTCAATTCTGTTTAAAGCAAGTTCTTCCACTACATCGTGACCAAGCTGACCTTTTACACCTGTTACAAGGATTTTCATCTGAGGACTTCCGCCCTTTCATAGAAAAATCTTACATCGCTGTCTGCAAATTTAGGCGCTTTCAGGTCTTTTTCGCTGAGAATGGGGTTATCATTTCCCCAATCAACACCGAAAGTTTCATCACAGTAACATACACTTCTGTCATTTTCAGGCGAATAATAATCATCCACCTTGTATGAAAATTCCACGTCATCTGTAAGTGTGATAAATCCGTGTAAAAATCCCTTGGGAACAAAAAGCTGTTTTTTATTTTCTTCAGTCAGTTCAACGGAAATCCATTGAAGGTATGTGGGAGAGCCTTCTCTGATGTCAACAATAACATCAAGCACTCCGCCTCTGATACATGTAACAAGTTTTGCCTGACATTTAGGATTTGTCTGACAATGGAGACCTCTGAGAGTGCCTTTTTTCTGAGAAAAAGAACGATTATCCTGAACGAAATCTACGTCAATACCTGCATCCATAAGGGCATTTTTATTGTAACTTTCCATGAACCAGCCTCTGTGGTCACCGAAAACTTTTGGTTCTATAATAAACGCGTCACAAAGAGGCGTCTTTACAATATTCATTCTTATTTTCCTTTCGACTCGTCATCTTCACGGCCCCAATGAGGACGCTGACCGGGTTTATCCGCATAGAGGATTTTACCCTCGGCAACTCTCATAAGATGCTGACCGTAAGAGGATTTGCCGTATTTGTTTGCTGATTCAACAAGTTTTGCCTTTGTAATCCAATGCATATTATATGCAATTTCTTCGGGAGCAGAAATCTTGATACCCTGAAGTGTTTCGATTGTTTTAACAAAATTTCCCGCATCAATAAGAGAGTCAACTGTTCCCGTATCAAGCCATGCAAAACCTCTGCCCAGAGTTTTTACTTCAAGATGCCCTGCTTCAAGGTACATTCTGTTGATATCGGTGATTTCATATTCACCTCGTGCACTCTTTTTAAGGTTTTTTGCATATTCAACAACTTTATTGTCATAGAAATAAAGTCCTGTTACAGCATAGTTTGATTTAGGATTCTGCGGTTTTTCTTCAATAGAAACTGCGTGACCGTCTTTGTCAAATTCAACTACGCCGAAAGCTCTTGGGTCTTCAACATAGTAGCCGAAGATAGTTGCACCTTCTTCTCTTTTTGCAGCCTGTCTGAGAATGTGTCCGAGACCGCTTCCGTAGAAAATATTATCGCCGAGTATCATCGCAACATTATCTTTGCCGATAAATTTTTCGCCTATAACAAAAGCCTGTGCAAGACCTTCAGGTTTTTCCTGAACTGCATAAGAAAGTTTAAGACCGAACTGTTTGCCGTCACCTAAAAGATGTTCAAACTTGGGTGTGTCTTCCTTTGTTGAAATAATGAGAATTTCCCTGATACCTGCCAACATGAGGTTTGAGAGAGGATAATATATCATCGGTTTGTCATAAACCGGTAAAAGCTGTTTACTGGTAACCATCGTCAGGGGGTAAAGTCTTGTGCCTGAGCCACCTGCAAGAATAATTCCTTTCACCTAAACACGCTCCTTTTCTTTGCGAAAATTTCGTCTGTGACATACAGACAGATACATTATAAAACTTTTTTCCTGTTTCGTCAAATTTTTCTTAATTTTTTAACATATTTTTTTATATGTACAAGTATCCTTTTGCGAAAATTCACAAAATTCTATTCGGAAATTACTGTAAAGAACATACATACCATATAAGCGATTCTTGCAAAAAACGCTTTTATAGCAACAAGAAAAGATGTGTCATTTTCTCCGGCTGCAATATCTTTTTTCAGACTTTCAAACAGAGAATCGGTATTTGTAGTTATTTCAAAAACTTTTTTCTCACTTGCAAAACTGTCTTCAGTTGCTTCTTTACAGATTGTAAACGTATATTTTTTACCGGGAGTAAGTTTCAGGAAAGCTTCTTCAGAAAAACTGTCGGTTTCTTCGCAGTAATAACTGAGACCTTCGATTTTTTTGAACACTACCTTTGTTTTACCGATTTTTTCGGCAGTTGAGCCGGTTTCAATTTCAGGTCTTGAGGGAAGAGTCCATTTAACAACGGGAGATGCAAATTTCCCGTCACCCGCTTTGCGGTACAAATACATTGTTTCTCCGGGGAAAGCAGGGATATTGTCAAATTCTACAGAGTTTTCATCGCAAAATTCCTCTGTCTCTGAAAATTTATAATAAACTCTTTCGCCGAATTTTTCTACAGAACATTCATCAATAAAGTTGATCTGAGGAACGATTAATGATTTTCTTGACGGAAGCTGACAAAGGAAACCTTCTTCACCGAGTTCAACAATAAATGTCATTGCTGAAGGAGAATCAATCCATTCAGTCACACTGTCTCCGTTCTGAATAGTCTTATAATACTTAGTTTTTACGGAAACTCTCGTTTCATCAAACAGAATGGTTTCAGCTTCGTAATCGTAGTCAACAGGATTTACGAAAATCTTAAAGGAATAGGTATGAGATTTATAACCACTTTCTGCAACGGTTATTTCAATGGTGTTTGCTGTGTATTCTTCTACGGGAATCTGAATGGTTTCTCCGCTTGAAACGGTAATGCCGTTAATTGATATATCGTAATAAGATTCAGCTGTAACTCCTACACTTTTGCTTCCGTGGTCAACAAGAATTGTTTCCTGATTTTTTTCTGACAGGTCAACTTCTGTTTCTGAAAACTCTGTGGTAAAAGTAAGAGATTCAAGCACAGTTGTTGCCTGAGTATATTCACGTGTGTAAATTTTGCCAAAACCGTTTTCATCTTTCGCAGCGGCTTTAACTGTCATTTTGTCTGAAAGTAAAAGAGGAGCAGTATAGAGAACTCCGTTTGTACAAGGGTCAGAGCCGTCAGTTGTGTAATAAATTTCGTCAGCACTCATGCAAGAAAGTTCAAGTTTTTCTGTAGTAGGAACTTCACCGCTGTCGAGAGAAAATTTTACACATTTGCTTTCACTTGTGAAAGCCTTGATTGCAAAATTTCCCAGTCTCATATATTCAGATGGTCCGTCAAAACCTTTAATAACTTTCTGGTGAATATCTTCCCATTGGTTTCCGTCCTGGCTTACAAAACTTTCTCCTGTATTACTTACATTTGCAGATGATTGAATTCTGTATTCCATATAAATCGCTTCAACCTGTGCAGTGAGAGTTGATGTGGGATTTTTCAGATACACAACTATACTGAATTTTTCACCTTTTTTTAATTCAATTCCTTTTTCAAGCTGTTCTGTATAATAACCGGGCAATTCTTTTTTACCGATGAGTTCAGTTTTCAACGTTCCTGATGCAGGATTATTTTTGTCTGTAACATCTGTGTAGATTTCAACTCTGTATTCAGTGTTTACATCGGTGGTATAAAAAGAAACAGCCTCAAGAAACTCCGGTTTTTTACTTGTAAAAATATTTGCCATGAAAATTTCAGTTGAGTCATTGAATCCGATGGGGGTATATTGGACACTTTCATCGTGTGAATAAATATTTTCATAGTTATCTTTGCTCTCATAAAGATATATACCCACATAGTCGATTGTTACATCTTCATAGGAAAGCCAGAAAAAGCCTTTGTCTCCCCATGATTCACCCCAACTGTTCTGAACAAGCCAGGCACCATCGTTAAGAATAGTTTCGGAATTGTTGAAATTTTCTTTTGGGAAATTATCATCCCAACCCACAATTGTAACTGAGTGATTTGTATAATTACCTGTTGGATTGTACCATGCATTTGTTTTTTCGTTAAAGTTTTTGTTTCTGTCTGAGGAAAGGTAAGAAATGTCAACAGCCTGACCTGTTTTTACCATCTGTTCTTTCACCTGTTCTACAAGCAGACGTTTTGCTTTTAATTGTTCTTCGTCTCCTGTGTATTCGTATTCAGGAAATGAAATCATATTCTGCATGTGTGCAACAGAGGTGTAACGGAAAGATTCTGAGATTTTTCCGTTTTTATACGGGAAATCTTCTTCAGGAGCAGGTCCGTACCAGTTGGAAAGAGCACCACATGCAGTCCAGTCAAAGCCGCCGTTGTTATAAGGGTCATAGCCGCTGAAAATATTAGTAAATGCCTTTTTCTGATTTGTTGAAGAGTAGGCAAAATAAGAAAGATGCGCCTCAGACAGAATGGTATCCATTCCTTTCTGTGCAAGACCGGTTTCGCTTGAAGTCAGTGCAGCGAAAGCCCAGCATGTTCCAAGTTTCCCCTGGTCTCCTGTTTTGTTCACATAATTAACTGTAAATTCTTCCGGAAGAGAAATCACTTTATTTGATTTTTTTGTTTCAGGCATACGTGAAGTAACGGGGGATGAAATTTTTCCTCCGTTTCTCAGAACTTCTTTGTCTTTATCGGTAAGTCCGGAAAATGTAAGTTCCTTGATTTCGTTAAAAGCAAAAGTTTCTGCACCGAAGACTGAAAAAGAACTGAGTACAAAAATTGTACTGAGAATAAGTGAAATGATTTTCTTGTTCATGAAAATCAACTCCTTCCATCAGGATTTTTCAAGATTTTATTTGAAATATTCGTCCATTATCATTGCAGCCTGTCTTACAATTTCTGCACAGGGACGTGTTTTTTTGTAATGTTCCGTTCTTTCTTCAGGAACATGACTTTCGGAAGGGCCTGACATTTCAAGAAGATCACGGCAAATGAATGAACCACCATTTCTTTTTTCAAATTCATCTTTAATTTTTCGCACCTGTTCATAAACATCTTTTTTTGCTTTAGATGCATCTGAAAGGTCGGTATCTGTTGCAAGACCGATAAGAAGTGTACATCCGCTGAATGCACCGCAGACTTCACGGAGTCTGCCGAATCCACCACCGAAACCTGATGACAGTTTCATTGCAGTTTCGTCGTCAATACTGAACTTATCAGAAAATGCACAGAAAACTGCCTGTGAACAATTGTATCCTTTTTCAAAAAGTTCTACTGCCTTTTCTACTCTGTTTTCCATTTTTAAAACTCCTTTATCTCTGCTTTTTCATAAAGCTCGTTTATATATTTTTCATATTTTTCAGACTTCAGTCTGCTTTTGGCAATGTTTTCGTAATCCTTTTCGGAATAAGAAGAAAGTTCCTTTGTCATTTCAGATATTTTTTCCTTAATTTCTTTGTCGGTAGGCTTCAGCTTTCCGTCAGCATAAATATTCTGCAGTTCCATAATTCCTGTCTGCAGATAGTAAGAATAAAACTGACTCATCTGAATTGACTTTATTCCCACAATGCCTTCTTTGCTTTCGTTTTCGGAATTGAAAGTTTCTGCTTTTAGTTTTAATGCAGAAAAAGTAACGTCTTCGTAAATGCCTTCTTCTTCCATCAGAAGAAACTGAATTTTTGCCATAACACATTCTTTGATAACTCTGTCACGGAGAAGTTCTTCGGGGGTAACTCCGTCAAACTCTGTCTGCCAGAAATCTTCCGTGTATTCCGTTCCGAACTTTTCAAGACATTCGTTGAGGACCTGTGATTTATATTTTTTCCTGAAATATTCATATTCTTCTTCTGTAATGATTTTCCCGTTTACTGTTGCAACACAAATATCATTCGTATCTTTGTTGTTTTCAGCACATGAAGAAAACAGAAAAATCATAAAAACAGATAATGTCAGACACAGAAATTTTTTCAACAATCCACACCTCGTCTGTAGCCTTAATTTACTTTTTTTGAAAATTATAACTCAAAATCATGTAAAAATCAACACATTAAGTTGACAATGAAGTTTTTCAAGTATATAATTATTACATTAAAATACAGAAAGGAAATAAAAACATGAAAAAATTTATTTCAATCATGCTGGCAGTTATTCTCTGCTTCAGTGTCATGGCTACAGGTGCTTCTGCAGCTGAAGTAACAGACAAAACTCTTAAATTCAAAGGCGACGGAGAATTCAAAATCATGCAGTTAGCAGATCTTCAGGATACTTCATTTGCTGCTCCCGCAACATACGACTATCTTCAGGCAATTATTGAAGAAGAAGACCCTGACCTTATTGTTCTCACAGGTGACAATATCGCAGGTGGTACAGGTGATGCTCTCTTTGAAAGCATTGCAAGATGGCAGGTAAAAGTTGCAATTGACAACACAATGTCTTTCTTTGAAAAACTCAGCATTCCCGTTGCAGTTGTTTTCGGTAACCATGACGGCGAAGCTCTTATCAGTAAAGAGGAACAGATGGATATGTACCAGACTTACGGTTGCTGTGTAGCAATCAACGAAGGTGACAGCCTTTATGGTTGCGGTACATACAATCTTCCCGTTCTTTCATCAGACGGAAAAAAAGTTGCTTACAATCTCTGGATGTTTGACTCAAACATGTATGACGAAGCAAACGGCGGTTATGACCATGTTCATCAGGACCAGATTGACTGGTATGTAGAAACATCAAACGCTCTCAAAGCACAGAACGGCGGAGAAGTTGTTCCTTCGATGGTATTCCAGCACATTATCGTAAACGAAATTTACAATGCTATGGTTGAAGTTCCTGCAGGTACTCCCAACTCAATTCAGTCAGGCAATAAATATATCGGTCTCCCCGAAGGTACAGGTGTTCTTGGCGAAGGTCCCTGTCCCGGTACAGTTGATTCACTTCAGTTTGAAACAATGGTTGCACAGGGTGACGTTAAGGCAATGTTCTTCGGTCACGACCATGTGAATGTTTTCTCAGTTCCTTATCAGGGCATTGACATTGTAAACTCACCCACATCAGGTTTCGGTTCATACGGTAACAAAGAAACACGTGGTGTAAGAATTATCACAATCAATGAAAACGACACTTCAAAATACGAAACAAAAGTAATCAACTACTATGAAAAATTTGCAGTTGATAACGTTTCAAAGTGCCGTTACCTTATGAGCGAAGGCTCTGTATGGGATTGCATCAGATACCTTTTCGTAACACCTCAGCTTCTTAAAGGTCTTTACGAAATCTTCTGTGTAATTGCATAAGATAAAATAATACAAATTCAAAACATTAAAGAGAGGGATAATCATGTTTAAAAAAGTTTTCAGCATTATCCTGTCGGTTTTAATTTGTCTTTCAATGTTCACTGTAAGTGTCGGTGCTGAAGAGAAAGGCACCGACACTCTTCAGTTTAATGAAGACGGTACATTTAAAATCATTCAGGTAGCAGATTTACAGGACAACACAAATCCTGTCAAGAAAACTGCAGAATATCTCAGAGAAGTTGCAGAGGATGAAAAGCCTGACCTTTTTGTTCTTACAGGTGATAATATTTCCGATTCAGTTGCAAGAGGATTTACACGTGCTCATTCTGAGAAAAAAGTAAGAAAAGCAATTGACAGCTTTATGTCAATGTTTGAAGAAATCGGTGTTCCTGTTGCAGTAGTTTTCGGTAATCACGATGCAGAAGGCTACGTTTCAAAGGAAGCACAGATGGCAATTTACAATGAATACAGTTGCTGTGTTGCAATTGACGAAGGTGAAAAAATTTCAGGTTGCGGTACATACAATCTTCCGATTCTTTCTTCCGATGGCAGCAAAATTGCATACAACCTCTGGATGTTTGACTCAAACATGTATGACCCCATATACGATGGCTATGACCATGTTCATGAAGACCAGATTGAATGGTATGTAAACAAGTCAAATGAACTCAAAGAACAGAATGGCGGAGAAGTTGTTCCTTCAATGGCTTTTCAGCACATTATTGTACCGGAAGTTTACAATGCTTTAGTAGAGGTAGAAAACGGTGAAAACGCAATTCAGAGAGGCGATAAATTCTACGCACTCCCTGAAAATGCAAAAGGCTCATTGCTTGAACCTCCTGCTGTTGCAGCTCAGGACAGCATGCAGTTTGAAAAAATGGTAGAACAGGGTGACGTCAAAGCAATGTTCACCGGTCACGACCACAAAAACGACTTTGTTGTTTCATATATGGGCATTGACCTTTCAACATCACCTGCTGCAGGTTTCGGAGGATACGGTGCAGACAACAGAGGTGTCCGTGTAATAGTTCTTAACGAAAACGATACAGACACTTACGAAACAGAAACAATACACTATCTCGGTACATATTGCACAGAGCCACTTGAAGTGCTCCTTTACCACATCAGCGGCTTGAAATATATCTGGGATATGTTTATCATGGGTCTTACAATTCCCGTGAAATCATTTATAAATCTGATTAGCTAAACCCGAGGTGTAAATCACATTGAAACGAGAAAACAGACAGGCTTTTACAAAAGGTGTGAGAAACGGCATACCCATTGCACTTGGTTACTTTGCAGTAGCTTTTACGTTAGGTATTGCCGCTTCAAATGCAGGGCTTACTGCTTTTCAGGCAACACTTGCAAGTCTTACAAACAATGCATCTGCAGGTGAATATGCAGGATTTACCGTGATTGCAGAATCGTCAGGATATCTGCAGATGGTAATAATGCAGGTTGTGGCAAATGCAAGATATCTGCTGATGAGTTTTGCAATGAGCCAGAAAATCCCTCAGGATATGAAGTTGCATCACAGACTTTTTGTTGCTTTTGACCTGACAGATGAAATTTTCGGTATTTCAATTGCAGAGCCGGGAAAACTTAACCCCTATTTTTCTTACGGTGCTTTTTCCGTTGCAATTCCGGGATGGTCTTTGGGCACATGCCTTGGTGTTATAATGGGAAATGTACTTCCGTTAAACGTCGTGAGTGCATTGAGTGTGGGACTTTTCGGAATGTTCATTGCAATTGTTGTTCCCGTAACAAAGAAAAATAAAATTCTGCTCGGTATCGTTCTTGTTTCAATGGCACTCAGCTTTGCATTCTACAAAATTCCTATTTTTGACGGAATTTCATCAGGCACAAAAACAATCATTTTAACGGTTGTAATTGCACTTGCGGCTGCAATTCTTTTCCCCATAAAGGAGGATGAAGAAAATGCAGAATAACGTTTATATTTACATCGGAATCATGGCGTTGGTAACTTACCTCATGAGAGTTCTGCCCATGACAATTTTCAGAAAAGAAATCAAAAACAAAACAATACGCTCATTCCTTTACTACGTTCCTTACGTAACGCTGACAGTTATGACTTTTCCTGCGATTTTAGAAGCAACGGGAAGTGTATGGTCAGGACTTGCGGCACTTCTTGTGGGCGTGATTGTAGCATGGAAAGGCGGAAGTCTCCTTGTGGTTTCAGTAGTTTCATGTGCAGTTGTTTTTGTAATTGAAATGTTTATACTTTAACATGAAAAAAGCAGCAGAGATTTAAAACTCTGCTGCTTTTGTTTTTTGTTTCACTTACGGCTGTTCAAAAAGCGGAATGCTCTCTTCTTCATGTTCCCAGAACATGAAATTATTATGTTCGACGTAAACACATCTGAAACCGTAAATTGCTGATGCACTGAATGCAGGTACATAAAGAAGTCCTCTTCTGCCTCTGATTACGGGGGCATCAAGTTTTACTTCTTCACCATTGTCTGTAACTGCAATGTCGCTTCCCTCTGTGAAAGTAACTTTCTTTCCGTAAATTCCCAGAGTCATTTTCCCTTCTTCTTTTGCAACGTAAGCACCAACACTCTGAAAAACTACTGAAAGAGGTGCATACCACACATCGTCAAATTTTTCAGGGAATGCATCAACTCCACCGAGACCTGCAAGCATTCCTTTGAACACCATTCGGGGGTGTCTTTTGAGATAAACGGGAGGCATTGCAAAGGGCTGAATTTCGTCCTTTTCCTTGTCAATAACAACTCTGTCAATAATATCTTTTTCAATATCATCGCCCTCACCGAGGAATGAAGTTATTGTCATTTTATTTCCGTCAACTTCAAAGAGTGCAAACGAAGGACGGTCTTCAATTTCCTGAGGATAGAATGCTGCATGGAAGATGCTCTGCTGAGAGTTGCATCCGGGAGCACCGCCACCTGCATTGGAAAGCATGTAGTGAATTGTGCCCTGAGATGGTTTTGAGAAAATTGCGTCGTTCTTTATAGGGAATGAACGTGAAAAATTGTGTTCATGACCGGCAAGCATAATGTCACACATGTCAACGCCTTCTCTCATCCAGGGGAAAGCATCAAAGTTATGACCTGCAGGATTTGAATAATAAATGGGGAAATGGTATGTACCGATTTTCCATGTTTTATCACTGCCACCAACATCTTCTTTTATCCATTCGCCAACTTCATCAGGGCCGTTGATGCCCATAACGCATACGTGAACGTTACCGTAATCAAATGAATAGTTTTCTGTTTTCCAGTTTTCAGGTCCATTGTAGGGATAAGCCATTTTGAACTGAGTGTCAAAAAATTCTGCAGGTTCGGCGTAATATCTGCCTTCGCCTGTTTCGTAATTTTTAAAGCCTCTGTTATCGTGGTTGCCGAGAGTCATCATAAGAGGACGGTATTCCATAATACCTTCCCAGCCCTTGAGAGCACCGTTCCACTGAACAACATGCTGACCGCAGTCTGTGTTGTCACCGCCTGTAACAATAAACTTTACTTCAGGATGTTTTTCGAGAATTGCAAGGAGAAATTTCTGAATTTTTGAATAATCCTGCTTGTAGAAATTACCCTGCTGTTGGTCTGAAATTGCAATGAAAGTGAATTTTTCAAGATTCTCTTCCTGAGTTTCAAAGAAATATTCTTCACTTCTGTTCTTTTCATCACCGCAGGTGTAAAAATATTTTGTACCTGCTTTAAGACCGTCTGCAATTGCTGTGTGAATGTAGCTTTCATCCCTGTCACTTTTGAAAACAAGATTTTGAGCCACTTTGACTATAATATTTTCTGTGTTTTCTTCACGGATTTCAACATAGCCTGTTGAGACAGTCATGTCTGTTCTCCATGTGATTGCCATCTGATGTCTAGCATCTCCGTTGATGGAAATCATAATATGGTCAGGCTTTTCAGTTGCAAAGCCTGTAGGTTTTACGTTAACTTCTGCCATTTTCATCTTCTCCTTTTTCTGCTTTTGAATAAATAAATTCTTCAAGCATACGTGATGTTTCTTCTTTATTAATTGTCAGAACGGCTGAACCATTAATTGTAGAACTGTAATAATTTTTATCAAAAGGAACTCTTGTCTGAATAATATCATATCTCATATACAAGAGCACTGCACCTTCAGCAAGAAGCGAAAGTTCAACGGGATTCATATCGGTTTCAACGTAAGAAAGAACTGTCTTGCCTGTGTCAATCAGGTCAAGGGGATTTGATTTTTTTACCTGAGAGAGAATAGCAGAAATGACCTTTCTTTGACGCTGAGTTCTGTAAAAGTCGCTGTCAAGGTAACGTATTCTTACATAAACCAAAGCTTCTTCGCCGTTGAGTGTTACGTTATCGCCGTATTCTATGTTCTGTTTTGAAGTTCTGTTGATATATTCAGCTTCTCTTTGTTCAACCTGTATGGTAACACCCCCCAGACTGTCAATAACATCCTTGAAGGCATTAAAATCAACAAGAACGTAGTTATCAATATCTATTCCGAAATTATATTCAATTGTTTCAACAACAAGCTGAGGTCCTCCGTAAACGCATGCAGCGTTCATTTTGTCCTCACCGTGACCGGGGATTGTGACGTAGGTATCACGCATGAATGAAGTCATTTTTATCTGACCGTGTTTTCTGTCAATTGAAACGAGCATCATTGTGTCGCTTCTTGAAACGGTGCCACCTTTTTTATCATCAACGCCGATAAGAAGTATGTTTTTTACCCACGGGTCACTTGTGAGTGTCAAGGCTTCAGTTGAAGGCTTATAGCCACGTTCGGGCTTCTGATAATCTGCACTCAGGAAAACTGTTGTCAGGTAACCTGTAGCGCCTACAAAAACAATTGCAAAAATCATTACTAAAGACACAAAAAATCTGAAAAATCCACCTCTTTTTTTCTTGGGGACATTTGAATTTTTTCTGCTTCCGCCCTTTGAATATTCCTGAGGCTGAGGTTGCTTTTTCTTTGAAACAGGAACATCTTTTGATGGTTTTTCAAAGTCACTCAGATAATCATTGTATGCTCTTCTCTGATTTGGCCTGTTTCTGTCAACATAAACATCATTCTGTTTTCTTACGGGAGCCTGTCCGTTCTGACGGCGTACAAGGTCCTCATATCTGTAAGGATTTTGCTGTGTTCGGGAAGTCTGCTGACTTCTTTTTTTAGATACGGGTATATCGGAATTTCTTTTTCCGTTATTCTGTGCCAAAAAGCATCATCTCCTGCTTGATATTTTACACTAAAGAAAAAGAATATGCAATAACTAAATTTATTTAGTTGACAAATAAATTGTTTTGTTTTAAAATCTAATGGAGAAGGTTGGGCAGTCGCGGCTGATTTTTTTCAGACGAGGAAAGTCCGAGCCCCACAGAGCAGGATAACGGCTAACGGCCGCCGAGGGTGACCTTAGGGAAAGTGCATAGAAATATACCGCCGTGATTTTCACGGTAAGGGTGAGATGGTGCGGTAAGAGCGCACCGGTGTACAGGAGACTGTACAGCCAAGTAAACCCTATCCGGAGCAACACCGACTGAGGAGACGCATTTGCTCGATGTATTCCTCGAAAGGTGGCTTGAGCGCTGCGGCAACGCAGAGCCTAGACAGATGATTGCCTTAAACGACAGAACTCGGCTTACAGACCTTCTCATTTTTGGATAAAACGGCTGTCAGCGGACAGCCTTATTTTATAAAGGCAGAGTGCAGAACGTAAAAATTCGGGTTTCAACGTAGGGGACGGGTTTCCCGTCCCGAATAAAAATTTATGATAAACCCGCGGGCGCCGAAACGACGCCCCTACGATATAAGCACAAAAATATTGATTGAAAATTTACAAGGAGTAATTACTATGGTTAAACACATGATTATCTGGAAACTTAAAGAAGACATTGACAAGGAAGCAGTTTCTGCTGATATAAAAGCTTCTCTTGAAGGTCTTGTAGGAAAAATTGAAGGTTTAACAGAAATGCACATTCTTACAGAAAAGCTCCCTTCATCTTCAGGGGACATTATGATGGATTCAACATTTGAAAGTGTGGAAGCATTGCAGAAATACCAGAAGCATCCTCTTCACGTAGAAATCGCAAATGGTAAAGTAAGACCCAATGTTGACACAAGACTTTCGTTTGATTACGAAGATTAATAAGCACAAAAACACCCGTCAGAATTTCAAAATCTGACGGGTGTTAATTTTTGTTAAGATTATATTTTCTTTTTCCTTATAACGATTGCTGAAACAAAGCATACTGCAAAAGCCACAACAGTGAATATGAGTATGCAGATAAACACATCATTCCAGCCTTTTGTGTCTGCGATTTTACCGAGCAAGGAAGTTGCAAGTGTGCTTCCCACATAACAGAATGTATTGAGAAGTCCTGCTGAAAGACCTGAGTCAATTTTATCTCTTGAATAAAGAGGAACAACGCTTGTAATTACATTATTTATTGCTGACATCAGACATGCAATACCACCGAATAAAGCAAGTGTTAAAGGAACTGATTTCAGGTTGATTGTGAGAATAATAAGTCCTGCAAGTATCATTGAACCGAAGTAGAAAATCCCGTTGAGAACATTTTCGTTCTTTTGTTTTTTGTGCAGAACTTTTACAAGGGATGCACCGAATATTGAAACTACGGGCAGAAGAAGAGTTACAATAATTGAAAGTGATGACGGAACTCCGAATTCTTCTTTGAGAATTGAGGGGACCCATGTTGTTACACCGTCTTTTATAAATCCGTTTGTGACTGCTGAAATGAGTATTACAATAACGCTCACAACAAGTATGGGGGTAAGAGAAAGCTTCTGAGTGATTTTCTTTTCTCCTGCAGAAATTTCATTTTTAGTTTTCTGAATACTGCTCATTCCTGCAAACCACACTACTGCGATTATGCCTACAACTGTAGCTGACACATAGAAAATTGCAGTCCATTTCATTTCAAGGTGTGAGAAAAGTGCTGCAAGACCGTAAGCGGTGAATGTACCGGATGCAACGGTTGTGCTCATTACCATAACTGCTTTTGAAAGTTTGTCGTCTGCAAGATTATCAGAAAGAGTTTTTATGAGTGATGACCAGAGAATGGACTGAAAAACACCATTTAAAAACCACAGATATTTCATCATGTCAATTCCCTGACAGAATGTCATTGAAAAGTTGATGATGCACGACGCCACAAGGGCAATGGTGACAGAGATTTTTGTATTATATTTTTTTGAAAGAAGACCGTTTACAAGCTGACCTGCACCGTAAGCAAAAAAGAAAAAGGAGCTTACCGTACCTGCAGCTTCTTTGGTTATGCTGAGCTGAGATAAAATTTCAACCATTGATGCATTGTAATTAAGTCTTGCTATGTAGGCAGAGGTGTATGCTGCCCAACAGAGGAAAATAAGAAAATTGGATTTTTTACTACTTAATGAATTTGTCATTTTATCATTTCTTTCTTTTAGTTTACGGAAAATTATACCACTTAAATGGAAATTATTCAACTGAAATTAACAAATTATAATTTGTCTGTGTTTTTATTGTTATATCGTAGGGGAGGCGTTCCGCCTCCCGCAAGGTTTCATGAAAATTTATTCGGGACGGGAGACCCGTCCCCTACGATAAAACCATTGGTATCATTATATAATTGCGTTGCAGATCCGACCCTTTGCACTTTGCATTCTGCATTTTTTGACGGTGCGAGCAAGCACTCGCCCTATGTTATTAATTCGGATTGAACATAATTTGTTTGTATGTTTATAAAACAGACAGCAAAAAACCTCCCCTTGAAAACACAAGGGGAGGTGGCAAAAACAAAGTTTCGCTGAAAATTATTCTTCAATAGGTTTGTCTTCTTCGACTTCCACAGCTTCGTCATCCTGTACACATTCGGCACAGTCACAGATTTCTCCGTCATCATCAAAGCAACAGATGTCTTCACATTCTTCGCAAGTGCAAACGTCTTTCTTGCAGAAATATTTTGTAATGAAATAATATGCTGCTGCAACAACACCTGCTACAGCTACAATAGCACCGATTATTTTAAGAGCTTTTTTCATCTGAGTTACCTCCTGAGAGTTTATTCTATATTTACATTATACAGCCAAATATATAAAAGTCAATATTTATAAAAGTTTTTTTACATCTGAGATGCTTCGATTGCCTGAGCAATATCTGCGATAATATCTTCTGCATCTTCAAGACCTACTGAGAATCTGATAAGGTCTTCTGCAACACCTGCTTCTTCAAGCTGCTGAGCAGTGAGCTGTCTGTGGGTTGTACTTGCAGGGTGAAGCACACACGTTCTGCAGTCTGCAACATGTGTTGCGATTGTTGCGAGTTTCAGAGAATCCATAAATTTTGTTGCAGCTTCTCTTCCACCTTTGATGCCAAATGAAACAACACCGCTTGTGCCGTCAGGCATATATTTCTGAGCAAGGTTATAATATTTGTTTCCTTCAAGACCGGGATAATTTACCCATGTAACGTTTTCGTTTTCTTCAAGGAACTTTGCCACTTTAAGAGCATTTTCACAATGTC
The DNA here is from genome assembly GCA_045648125.1 of Acutalibacteraceae bacterium. Taxonomy (GTDB): domain Bacteria; phylum Bacillota; class Clostridia; order Oscillospirales; family Acutalibacteraceae; genus SIG575. The sequence continues at coordinate 661 of JAZRNJ010000018.1, read as the reverse complement.
TCGGAACTCTGAGGAAAAGTGTTTCAAGTCCGAGATTAAGGAGGAATGCGTTGTGAGGAGAGGGGATTGAACCTAAGTCTCTCATAAGCTGTGTAACACATTTTGTGATATAAGCACCTTTACCGAAACGCTCTGTGTAAATAACACCGTGGTAAGATTCATCGGGAGTTGTAAGTCCCGGATATTTGTCAGATTTTGTCCAGTCAAAGTTACCGCTGTCAACGATTGCACCACCAACCTGAGTTGCATGACCGTCCATATATTTTGTTGTTGAATGAGTTACAATATCTGCACCGAATTCAAAAGGTCTGCAGTTGATAGGGGTGGGGAAAGTGTTGTCAACAATAAGGGGAACACCATGAGCGTGTGCAACCTTTGCGAAAAGTTCAATGTCAAGAACATTGAGTGAGGGGTTTGAAAGAGTTTCAGCAAAAACAACCTTTGTGTTTTCTTTGAATGCAGCGTTCAGTTCTTCTTCTGTTGAATCGGGATTTACAAAAGTAAAGTCAATGCCTAACTTTTTCATCGTAACTGAGAAAAGGTTGAATGTACCACCGTAAATTGCTGCTGATGCTACAACGTGGTCTCCTGCTTCACAGATGTTGAAAACTGAATAGAATGATGCTGCCTGACCTGATGAAGTGAGTACTGCTGCAACACC
>JAZRNJ010000017.1:0-4751 GCA_045648125.1 Acutalibacteraceae bacterium | reverse complement strand
GTTACAGACGGCGTTCACGACGGACCTCAGGATGAAGGTACAATAGGTGGCAACTCTTACGGTTACGATTCAACCTATGAGAACGATTCAACATTTTCAAACGGTTCAAGCATGTTTGTTCATGGACAAGGTGTCAAACTCAACGAAGATACTGAAAACTATACAGAAGTATCTTTCACAATCACAGGTACAGGCTTTGATATTATCAGTTGTACAGGTACAGAGCAGGGTGCTATCCGTGTAAATGTTTACTCAGACGAGGCTAGAACACAACTCGTCAAAGGTGCTACTGTTCTTAACAAGAGTGACACTGCATGGGAACTTTATCAGATTCCCGTAGTTTCAGTCAATGACCTTGAATATGGAACATATTACATTACAATCTACGTCAATGCTGCATATAACAGTGATTTATTCCCTGAACTCAACAGAGGCGATGAATTCTATTTCGATGCAGTCAGAGTTTACGACCCCATTGATGTTTACGGAGAAACAGTAGATTCAGGCATTGGTTATGATGCTTATTGTGAAGATGGTGAAGCACATAACACAATTATTGAAGTCAGAGGAAATCTTATTGATTCAGGTACATTTGACGCTATGACAGGCTCAACTGAGGGTATTACATTCGTTGACCTTTATTATGGCGATGATGAAACACCGGGCGTTCAGGTTTCAGACTATGCTGATATCGGTCCTAACAACGAAGTTTATCTTTCAAAAGGACAGGCAATTGCATTTGCAATCAGTGCAATGACAATTCCTGCTTCAGTTGATATTGGTGCAAAGGCAATTTCAAAAGACGGCACTCCTGTCCTCAGTGCAAAAGTTGTTTCAGCTTCAGACTTTAGTGCTCAGTATTCAACAGAAAAAACAATTTCAAGTTGTACAGCACAGTTTATAGATATTCTTCCTTCAACTATAGAAGAAATCGAAGAACTTTTTGGCGATGGAATGGCTTATGTTGTTGTTACAAACACAGGCGAAGGTTACCTTTCAATTACGGATATCAAACTTGCATATTCAGGTCCTATTGCACTAATGGCAAACTTTATGGTGGATATGTATACACTCAGTGTTGCAGAAAATTGTCTTCTTGCACCTGCTGATCCTGAAGAGCCTGAAGTTCCTGAGAAACCCGAAGTTCCCGAAGAACCCGAAGTTCCCGAAGAACCAGAAGTTCCTGAAGTTCCTGAAGTTCCTGAGGAACCCGGAAAAACTACAATTTTTGAACAGATCAGAGATTTATTTGCTATTATATACAAAACAATAAATGATTTGTTTGCAAGTATTATTGCCTGATTTAATTTAAAAGTAAGACAGTAGCAGAGTTGTTTTACTCTGTTACTGTCAACAAAGAGAAAAAGAGAAGGTATAAGAATTGAAAAAGCAGTATGTAAAACCAATATTGGCTGCGTCAAGCTATCAGTTAGATGCGGCAGCTGCATCGGGTTGTGATTTCAACATCAACCACGATGAGAATACATGCACATTTGAAAACGGACAGTTTTACAATTTCTTTACTTGTCAGTTCGATATGACAGGTCCTGATGCTGATGGTAACGATGCCCTCTGCTATCATGGCCCTATGCTCACTATGGGTAAAACTTTCATCACATCATGATGTGCTATTTGCCATTTGATTTTTTTGAGTAATATGGAAAGATATGTTTTAGGGGACATCCCATTTGTCTGGAAAAATAAAAATATGTGTCTCAGGAAAAGTGAAAATATGGCTCTTTTCCTTTCAGATGAAAAGACAGATACACCTGATATTTTAATTGAAGAAAATGAAATGAATGTTGCTGACTTTGAAAAGGCAGAGGTCCTTAAAAAGACAGGAACTTATGAATTATTGAAACCAAACGGAAAGTTGTTCGTGATGAATCATTGGGCAAGTTCTCGGTTTGGTTATGGTTTTTTTGTTGACGATTTAAACGAAAATTCAACTCACAAAGTCTATGTCAACCCACAAATAAAGGATGAATATCCCGTTCCTGCAGAATGGTTTTTCAGCACAATAGGTCTGCACGGAATGTTACTTGGAAAAAACGCGGTTATTTTACACGCTTCATTTATAGAATACAGAGGAAAGGCAATTCTGTTTGCTGCTCCCTCACAGACAGGCAAATCAACTCAGGCATCTTTATGGAATGAGTACGAAGGTGCAGAAATCATAAACGGAGACAGAGTTCTTTTACGTAAAAAAGACAATATATGGATGGCTTATGGTTATCCTTGTTGCGGTTCATCGAAAATTTGTCTTAATAAATCTTATCCTGTTGGTGCAATTGTTCTTCTCACTCAGGGTGAGGAAAATAAAACAGAGAGCATATCATTCTCAGAAAAAGTAAGTTCCCTTGTCAGCGGAACGGAAATTTACCCATGGAATAACGACGAGGTAGTTTCAGCATTTAATATCAGTGAAAAAATTGCAGACGAAGTACCCGTGATAAAACTTTTTTGTCGGGCAGATTTCGGTGCAGTTTCAGTTCTTAAAGCAGAGGCGGTTAAGTTATGGTAACAGATTATCTGTTCAGCAAAGCATCAAAAAACAAAATACCTCTCAGTGCTACTTTTGAACTCACACCCGTGTGCAATTTTACCTGCAAAATGTGTTATGTCAGGAAAACTTCCGAAACTATTCAGAAAGAGGGTAAGCGTCTGCTGAGTGCAGATGAATGGCTGAAGCTGGCTGACGAATGCCATAAAGCAGGAACGCTATATGTTCTTCTCACAGGAGGAGAGCCTTTTGCTTACCCGAATTTTAAAGAACTTTATATAAATCTTCACAAAATGGGTTTTCTTCTTTCAATTAACACCAACGGCTCACTCATTGATGAAGAAACTCTCTTGTGGCTCAAAAAATATTCGCCTACAAGAGTGAATATCACTCTCTACGGTGCATCAGGTGAAACTTACAAAAAAATCTGTGGAAATTCCCAAGGCTATGAAAAGGCGATAAATGCAATTAAATCTCTTAAAAACGCAGGAATTCCAGTTGTAATAAACGGAAGTTTAACTCCCGAAAATCAACAGGATTTAGAGGAAATTCTGCTTTTCGGAAAAGAAATGGGACTTAACACAAGAATAAGTCACTATATGTTTCCTCCTGCAAGGAGAGAGAAAGAAAGTGACGATTCACGTCTGACTCCCAATCAGGCATCTGATTGTTTTATCCGCAGAATCGAGTGTCAGTTACCGAAAGAAAAACAAGCATCTTTAATTAAAAACCTTCTTGAAAAAACAAAACCCTCGGTCAGTGAAGATTGGGGAACAAACGATGAATTTATGCAGTGCAGAGCAGGAAAAAGTGGTTTCTGGATTTCATGGGATGGTAAAATGACCGCCTGTGGGATGATGGATTTTCCTCTTGTCACTTATCCTTTTGAAAAGCCTTTTGCAGACTGTTGGCAGGAACTGACAGAGAGTGTGAGGCAAACAACTGTTCTTAAAGATTGTGCAAACTGCAATCTCCGTGAAATCTGCAGACCCTGTGCAGCAATGCTTTATACTGAAAGCGGAGACGTGAACAAAAAAGCATACTATCTTTGCAAAATGGCTGAAGAAACTTATCAGAAACTTCGGAGGAAACAGGATGAAACTGAAATATGATTTTATGGTAAGGGAAATAGTGGACGACTATGTTCTTATACCTATGGGCGATTCGGCACTTGAATTTTCAGGCTTCCTTACAACAAATGCAGTTGGTGCAACTATTATGGAAGAACTGAAAAACGACATAACAGAAGAAAATCTTCTTCTTAAAATCCTTGAAGAATTTGATGTGGACGAAACCACTGCCAAAAGTGATGTTGAAGAATTCCTGAATATGCTCAGAACAAATAATCTGATTGAATAATACCATTGAATATTATAACACAAACCCTGTCCGTCATTCTCAAGCGAAGAGAAGGAACCTACAGGGCTTTTTCTTTACTGCTTTTGCAAACCATATCCCTATTGCATTTTGAAAAATATGGGAGTATAATAAAGTAGTATGGGTCTACTTCAACGTAGAGAAAAATTCGTAGGGCAGGGGCTTGCTCCTGCCGTCATAAATTCATCCGAAACGGAGGAACAAAAATGAAAAACAAAACTCTTATGAAAACCTTGTCAGCATTCCTTGCTGTGGTGATGGTGCTTTGTTCAGCGCCACTCAGTGGCTTTGTGGGATTGAAATTTCCTGAAATCAACTTGCCTCAATGGAATTTGTTTGATTTCAGCGTGGAAGCAGACGCAGCTCCGTCTTCTTATTCTACTATTACAGAAGATGGGACAATATCAGTATACTGTTCCGGTACAAGCGTGACATACATTAAACTTGTACCCAAGCATACTGCCACATATACGCTTACCTCAAATTCAAGTTATGATACCATGGGATATCTGTATGATAGCAATATGTCTCAGCTTGCATCAGATGATGACAGTGGTGACGGAAACAACTTTCTTATTTCTTATAATTTGACTGCAGGAAAGACATATTATTACGGCGTGTGTTATTGTTATTCTTCACGTTATGGGAATATATCGGTAACTCTTAGTGGAAGTTATGAACATGATTTTTCAGGTGGAAATTACATATGCGCTGTGTGTGGGGCAAGTGCGTTCTCTTATACAGTTTCCAATTCTAGAGCTACGCTTACAAAATGTAGCGTAGACTTAATTGGTGATATAACAATTCCCTCAACCGTCAACGGTTATCCTGTAACAAGCATAGGTGATTATGCGTTCGAAGATTGCACAGG
>JAZRNJ010000016.1:0-1926 GCA_045648125.1 Acutalibacteraceae bacterium | reverse complement strand
GCACCTGACCGCCTCCCCTGTGTAAGGGGAGGTGTTTTGTTGAAAACAAAACGGAGGGGTTGTAAACTGTTGATATTACAAACAATCCCTCAGTCAAAATCACAGATTTTGACAGCTCCCTTTACACAAGGGAGCCGATTTACAGATTGATTTCAGAGCGATAAATTTATTTTTACACCGTAGGGCAGGGCACGGGTCCTGCAGTAAGGTTTTTATATTTGCTTTGCAGGTGATATGTTTCCTGACGGAAACGTTGTGGGTATGCGTCAGCAAATATTTCACTATTATAATTCGTAGTTGTTTACAAAAATCAAAATTAGTGATACAATAAAGAGTAATACAAAACTGATTAAGAGGAGGAGAAGGAATGCTTTGGGATGTTGCCGTAATCGGTGGTGGTATGTCGGGACTTGTTTCTGCAATTGAAGTCAGAAGAAACTATCCTGAGAAATCTGTTGTGATTTTTGAACAGCTTGAAAAAGCAGGTAAAAAAATTCTTGCAACAGGTAACGGCAGATGTAACCTTGACAACATGACGGCAAATGAAAATGATTACAATAATCCGTCTTTTGTATCTTTTGCTCTTGATAAATTCACTCCTCAGTCAAATCTTTCTTTCTGGGAAAGTCTCGGTCTTCTTACAGTCTCTGACTCGGAGGGCAGAGTTTATCCCCGAAGTAATTCTGCATCAGGTGTACTTGATGCACTTCGTTTTGAAGTTGAAAAACTTGGTGTGAAAATCGTTTTTGAAAAAGTTGAAAAACTGAAAAAAGAAAATGTTTTTTTAATAAATAATCATAAAGCAGAAAATGTGATTGTGTCGTGCGGAGGATGTTCTTCTCCCTCACAGGGAAGTGACGGCTCAGGTTTTGAACTTCTCAAAAAAGCAGGACACACAATTACAAAACTTTCACCTTCGCTTGTGCAGATTACAACCGACACAAAATTTGTAAAACCACTGAAAGGTGTACGTGTGAAAGGTAAACTGACTCTTAAAGAAAAGGATAAAATCATCGGTATGTCCCTTGGTGAAATTCTTTTTGCAGATTACGGACTTTCGGGAATTGCCACGATGGATTTGTCAAGATTTCTCCCGAAAATCAGAAACATGAATGATGCAAAAATCTGTCTTGATATGGCAAGTGATTTAACGGAAAAAGAAATTCTCACTTATCTTTTTGCAAGACAAAAAAATAATCCCTTACTTGAATGTGACAATTTGCTTACGGGTATTCTCCCAAAAGCAGTAGGAAAAGTAATTCTCAAAAAGCTTAACATTTTTCCGGGCGAAGCAATAAAAAATCTTTCGGAAGATGATTTTGAAAATATTATAACAACTCTTAAAAATTTTGATTTTAAAGTCACCGGAACAAAAGGTTTTCAGTTTTCACAGGTCACATCAGGCGGTGTTGATTTAAGTGAAGTCGATGAAAAAACTTTAATGTCAAAGAAAATAAAAGGACTTTACCTTGCAGGTGAAATTCTTGATGTGGATTCACGTTGCGGTGGTTTCAATCTCCATTGGGCAGTATCTTCGGCAAGACTTGCAGCAGAATTGAAAGGATAAAAAATGATAAGAATTAACTCAATTAAAATGGCTCTTGAGAGTGAAGATAATGATTTGAGAGAAGCAGTCTCCAAAACTCTCAGAGTGAAAAGTGAAGATATAGATTTTGTCAGAGTTTTCAAACGAAGTGTTGACAGCCGTGACAAGGAAAACATTTTCTTTGTCTATTCCGTTGATGTTGGCGTGAAAAACGAGGGCAAAATTCTTAAAAAATGTTCATCAAATAAAAACGTAATCGAAATCAAAGAATTTGAATACGTTCTTCCTGAGAACAAAAGAAAAAGTTCTCTCAGACCTGTTATTGCAGGTTTCGGACCTGCAGGCATGTTTGCAGCTCTTACTTTAGCACGTTCAGGACT
>JAZRNJ010000015.1:0-3288 GCA_045648125.1 Acutalibacteraceae bacterium | reverse complement strand
TGAGCTCTTGAGACGGATTTTGTCAATATAATAGTGACAGTTGTCATCTGTCCAGGGAGATGAATAGTAATATTTCTTATCAAGCTCCTGAGGTGCAACTTTCTTGAACTTTTCAAAATCTTCTCTGAGCATACCGATATCAAGGTCGTCATCCCACGGAATACTTTTCTTTTCTCTTATTGCACCGAGAAGTGAACCACCTGCAAGGAACCATTTTATATCATATTTTTTACAGATTCTGTCGATTTCTGCAAGAATGTCAATTTCAATATCTTTAAGTCTCTGAAGTTTGCCCTGATAGCAACCGAGTCTTGTCTGAACATCAAAGTCATTTCCTGAAATTGAGCAGATGCTTCTGTACATTGCGTTTTCAAAATTATATATGATTTTCTTTGAGAAGAATGATGTTTTGATTGATTTAAGGTTACTCATGCAGATTGACTGCATTTCATCCTTGTTATATGCAGCACTGTCAACTGAAAGTCCTACTTTATCAGGGAATGCAACATGAATCTGATTTTTAAGGTTAGCCATTGTAACTTCATAAAGATTTACGTTGTAAACATGACCGGGTCTTGCACAGTAAAGTGATTTCATAACCACACATGCTGCATCACGTGTGTGAATACAAGACAGATTATTGAGATAATCTTCTTTTGTGATTTCAACTTTACCTTTAGAGAAAGCATCGTTTACAATTTTATCAAAATCGAAGTTGGGAGTTTTGCCTCCTGTTGCTCCGATAAGGTTGTCAAAACGAAGAACATTCACACCTGTAAAACCGTCATTTACAATTTCACGGCATTTCTTTTCCAATGTAATGTAAAAATCTTCAGCAGGTGTTCTGTCAGTTACAACTTTTTCAATAAAGTAACTGTACTCACGTTCTGCAAAACATCTGATTCCATCAGGAATAGGACGAAGTTCCGGCAGAATTGCACCCACCATAATTTTATTTGTATCTGCAATTTTTGCTTTTTCACGGCACACATCAAGGATATCGAACCATTTTTTATCAACAAGATTTGTATCACAAAGAAGAAGGTAGGCAGATTTTTCTGTCTTCTGCATGTTTCTGAAACTTTCAAAAGGAACATAAACTGCACCGGGGTAATTAGCCTCACAGAAGTCTTTGTTCACAGATGAGTTTTCAAAAGCTTCAACCACAACTGTATGTCCTTCGCCGAGAAGACCTGTCAATGCGGGAACAAGATAACCGCCAAGATAGTTAGTATCAGAAATTATATAAAGGGTTTCAAAACTCTTCTTTTCTTTTTCACCGAAATACTTTATGTATTTATCAATACATCCGGAAAGACTTTTGATTTCATCGAAAAAAATGTTTTCGATCATTTTGCACCATCCTTTTAGATTTAAAAAGTTAAATTATTGCCTACTTTCGTAATTTATAATATACCACAATGTAAGATAAAAGTCAATTATTTCAAACTCATTGACACGAAAGCTCAGTCGTGATAAAATTTATTGTTGGAAAGACGGTGAGAAAAATGAAAATAAAAGGTGCAATTTTTGATGTTGACGGCACTCTTCTTGACTCTATGTTCACATGGCGTCACAGAGGCGAACTTTACCTTGAAAGTTTAGGAATAAAACCACGTGAAGGACTTCATCTTGACGTGAGAAGTCTTGGTTTTATAAAATCTGCCGATATGATAAAGGAAGAATATAATCTGCCATCATCACCTGACGAAATACGTAATGAAATGATGAAAGTTGTAAATAACTATTATCAGACCTGTCCCGCAGTGAAAGAAGGCACAATTGAATTTCTTGAAGCACTCAAAAAGAACGGTGTTAAAATGTGCATTGCCACAGCAACAGACAGACCTATGGTTGAACCGGGACTTATAAATGCAGGTATCAGAGATTACTTTGATGAAATTTTCACTTGTGGCGGTCTTAATACCAATAAAACAAAGCCTATTATTTTTGAAAAAGCAATGGAATTTCTCGGCACTTCAAAAGAGGATACCGTGATTTTTGAGGACGCCCTCTATGCCGTAAAAACTGCAAAAAAAGCAGGTTTCTTTGTTACGGGAATTTACGATGAGCAGGAACCCGAGCAAGAAGAATTTCAGGCTCTCTGTGACGTGTTTGTATATAATTTGAAAGATTCACTAAAAATTTTATTGTGATTTTTTCAATTTCTTGTAAAAATAACGTTGCAAAGAAAAGAATTAAGTAGTATAATAGTTAGTTGTTAAAAGTTTATTTTATCTCCAAAGGAGTTGTTCAAAAATGAGCAGAATGATTGGCACAGTTTCAAGAGGTGTCAGAGCACCCATCATCAAAAACGGTGATGACATTGTTGAAATCGTAACTTCTTCAGTTCTTGAAGCATCTGAAGATGCAGGTTTCAAATTCAACGATAAAGACATCGTTGCAATGACAGAAGCTATTGTTGCACGTGCACAGGGCAACTATGCTACAGTTGATGACATTGCAACTGACGTAAGAGCAAAATTCGGTGGCGAAACAGTTGGTGTTATTTTCCCCATCCTCAGCCGTAACCGTTTTGCTATCTGTCTCAGAGGTATTGCAAAAGGTGCAAAGAAAATTGTCCTCATGCTTTCTTATCCTTCTGACGAAGTCGGTAACCACCTTGTAAGTCTTGATTTACTCGATGAAAAAGGCGTTGACCCTTACAAAGATGTTCTCTCACTTGAAAAATACCGTGAGCTTTTCGGTTACGAAAAACACAGATTCACCGGTGTTGACTACGTTGAATATTACGAAGGCCTTATCAAGGAATCAGGTGCAGAAGCTGAAATCATTTTTGCAAACAATCCCAGAGCAATTCTCGGACTTACAAAAAATGTACTCTGCTGTGACATTCACACAAGACAGAGAACAAAGCGTCTTCTTAAAAATTCAGGCGGAGAAAAAATCTTCGGTCTTGACGAAATCCTCAATGCTCCTGTAAACGGAAGCGGTTACAACGCTGATTTCGGTCTTCTCGGTTCAAACAACGCAACTGAAGATACAGTAAAACTCTTCCCCCGTGACTGCCAGACTGTTGTTGATGCAATTCAGGCAAAGCTTAAAGCTGCTACAGGCAAAAACATTGAAGTTATGGTTTACGGAGACGGTGCATTCAAAGGTCCCATCGGTAAAATCTGGGAACTGGCTGACCCCGTTGTTTCACCTGCTTACACAAGCGGTCTTGAAGGAACTCCCAACGAATTAAAGCTCAAATATCTTGCTGACAACGAGTTTGCAGACCTCAGTGGTGACGAACTCAAAGAAGCAATCAAAAATAAAATTCAG
>JAZRNJ010000014.1:0-2489 GCA_045648125.1 Acutalibacteraceae bacterium | reverse complement strand
AGAACTTCCTTTTCAACACCTGTTGTGATGCCTTTTGAATAAGTTCTTGTACCTTCAATGCCGAGAGATGCAATATCTGTCATTGAAATTGTACCTTTAAGTTCGCCTGCACTGATTACTGAACCCTTGGGAACAACGATTTCTGCAGAATAATCAGAATTTACAACTGCCGAAAAGAAATCTGTGTCGTTTGAGTTTAATGTAACTGAAACCTTTACATTTTCTTTAGCTGTTACTGCCATTGTAAAACAACCGAGTGCTACCACAAGGGCGAGTACAACTGCTATGATTTTTTTGCTCATTTTATTTTCCTCCTGAAAATTTTATAATATTGCCAATATATGATACCATTATTTTACATTAAATACAAGCGTGATTTTTTTAAAAAGTATTAAAAGGAGTGACAGAATCACTCCATTTAATTAATTATTCAATTGGTGCCTGACCTATTTCTGTTTCACCGTTTACAACTGCATTGAGAATTGCAAGATCGTAAATATCAATTGCTGTATCACCGTTAAGGTCGGCTGCAAAGATAATTGGTGAATTTTCTTCAAGTTCCATATCACCGTTCACAATAGCTGCAAGGATTGAAGCATCATAAATATCGATAACACCATCACCGTTAAGGTCACCGAAGATAATGATTATGTAGTTTTCCCATTTTTCACCACTACGGTATGTTGTGACTACCGAGCCTGTACCAACGCCGGCAGACAGCTCATAAGTTACATTTGTTGCGTATTCAACGTATTCTTCAATATCTGCAAGGCCGATATCAAGGCCATAAATATAACCGAGTTCTTCATCAATAACTGTTGTTGAATCTTCTGCTTCTCTGAAATAACCACCAAGCATAGGAATTACATTTGTTTTACGGCTTATTTCTGCGTTACACACAGTACAATAAATTACTGAATCATAAGAACCATCGGCTGTCATTGTAGGTTCGACTCTGTTTTCTTCAACTGTTTCCCCTTCTGTGTGACTAAGAGATTCAATTTCAAATGATTGACGTGAAAGTTCTTCATCACAAACACTACAGTAAATTACTTCATCATATGAACCTTTTTCTGCACAAGTAGGTTCAACTCTGTTTTCTTGAACTGCTTCTTCACAAGGTGTATGTCCTGTAGGTTCAACGTAATTAACTATATAACTGTCATCACCTTCAATGCAGATGTAGGTTGTATAGCCTTTTTCTGTGCAAGTAGGATCAGTTACAACAGGTTCATAAACGTGTCCTTTTGCAGGTGTATGATTAGATGTTGTTCTGTAATCGCAGTTTTTACAAGAACAAAGGGTGAATCCTTGTTCAGTGCAGGTAGGTTCTATTTTTACATAGTTATAATCGTGACCGTTGGGGACTACATAATCGCTTGTATATGTATATCCGCATATATCACAAACATAAGTTGTGTAGCCTTGTGCTGTACAGGTAGGAGCAGTAGTTGTTGTTTTAAACACATGGGCTATCTGCGGTGTTATTTTTTCCTCAACAACATCTCCGCAGACTGTACATCTGATTTCTTCTCTACCTTCCTCTGAACAGGTTGCCTGTTTAACAACATTCCACGGACCACGTGTGTGACCGGTGGCAGGAAGTATATTAGTTTTTGTTTCACCACAGATACAAGTTAAAAATTCAGAACCGTCTTCTGTGCAGGTTGCAGGTGTAACAACAGGGTCTTTATATGTATAAAAATCGTGTTCTGCTTTTTTTAGATTTGCAAATGCCTGGTCAAGTGTTTCATCTGCTGTCTGTGCATTCACACAAGCAATTTTATAGCCATAGTTTGCATTGGGAACAGATAAAGTAACCTGATAAGCAATATCAAGTGCATTTACAAAATTGTTCCATGTTTCTTCTGTGTATAAACCTTTCTGAACATAGAAACCATCAGAAAATGTTGCGCTTGTTTTTAAATATTTATTTGCTGCATTATATGCATCAACTTTGTCTGAGCTTCTGATATAATACATTTCTGTTGTTTCTGTGATGTTTGACTGATCGTCCCATTCATCATTCCATGTGTTGAAGCTGATTGTAAAGTTATAATAGCCTGATAAAGGCTCTGTCATTCTTAACCAGTCAGCACTATCTGAACGATAAGCTGCACCACACTTAGGCCATTTCATTGTTCCTTCTGTGTTTGTACCGTTGTTATCCGGCATAAAAGTAAGAGATGAAGGCTGATTACCTGAAATCATTCCAACACCACGTGTTCTCGGATCATGATAATTCCACGCAGACTGTGTTCTTACTTTGTAAAGCAACTGAAGATCTGCCTGCTGAACGTAAGTTGTGTTGAGTGTTTCAAGCACTTCGAAATAACAACCATCACTCAGATTTCCCGGATAAGCATGGTTTGTGCCTACGGGGCCTGTTTTCGCTTCATTACTGCTGACAAGTGTGTATGTATAACCTGTAAGGTTTTTCCATACCGTATTACCCTTTTTATCAAGAATATCGTAATTGAAAGTATAAC
>JAZRNJ010000013.1:0-2685 GCA_045648125.1 Acutalibacteraceae bacterium | reverse complement strand
AGGTGCCCGTTGATTATACTCTTGTAAAAAATTTGAAAAAGCCAAACGGATCAAAACCGGGATTTGTCATTTACCATGTTTACAACACTTTATTTGTAAAACCTGACGAAAAACTTGTGGAAAGATTATCTGAACAAAATAAAAATTAAAGTGCATAAATTCTTTTTTTCTGTCCAAAATAACTTTGACAGGAGGAGATGAAATTATGCTTGACAAAATATCCTTGGTCCTCGTCATCATCGGTGCTCTTAACTGGGGTACAATTGGTTTGTTCCAATTCGATTTGGTTGCGTGGGTTTTCGGCGGTCAGGATGCAATCCTCAGCCGTGTTGTTTACACTCTCGTTGCCCTTGCCGGAATCTGGTGCATTTCACTCTTGTTCAGAAGAACTGATGAATTAGTCGAGTCTACAAGCATGAACGATGACGTTCAATAAAAAAATACCGATATACTACAAGTATATCGGTATAATTTTAGGTGATAAAATGAAATATTACATAGCTGATATGAACTCTTTCACAGAAGAGAAAAAAGCTGATTTCTTGTCTTTTTTAGATAAAGAAAAAAAGGAACAATACTTATCTGCAAAAAACCATAACAGAAAAAATGAAATTCTTCTTTCACAAGGATTTGCAAAAGAAACAATATCAAAAGAATTTGGAACAGACAAAAAAGATTTAATTTTTTCCGTCACAGAAAAAGGTAAACCTTTCTGTAAAAGTCATCCTGAAATACATTTTTCTTTAAGCCATTGTGAAAATTTTATTGTCCTTGCCATCAGCCACAATGAAATCGGAATTGATATTGAAAAACTTAAAACTCCTTCAGACAAATTAGTAAACAGAGTTTGTTGTGAAAACGAAATCAGTTTAATAAATTCCACAGAGAACAAAAATATTATTTTTACTGAAATCTGGACAAGGAAAGAAGCTTATCTTAAAGCAATCGGTACCGGTATCGACAGAAATCTGTCTGAAATCGACACAACAGCTAACTCATTGAATTTTATTACTGAAAAATATGAAGATTACATCATTTCTGTTTTTTCTCTTTAAAAAACATCAGACCTGTAAAAATAATTATCGGAAACACGGATGCAACCAACATTCCCATTCTCAAACCTGCCTGCTCTGAATCAAGAGCAAAACGTGATGCAAAAGAAACTATCTGCTGATTATTGCGCGAAACGTCAGATATTTTACCTGAAAGCCATGGACCGAAAGAACATCCTAAATCTCCGCAAAGAGCAAGCACACCAAACATTGCTGCTCCGCCTCTGGGATATTTTGATGCTGCAAGAGTCAGCGTTCCCGGCCACATTATGCTTACAGCAAAACCGCACAAAGAACATCCCGCTAAAGACAAATAGGGATTCAAAGAAATTCCTGCTGTGACGTAGCAGACAAAAGCCATTACGGAACAAATCATAAGAGCTTTCTGAAGATTGATTTTTTCTTCCAGCTTACTGCAGGCCACCCTGCCTATAAACATAAACACAGCAAACAAGCACGGTCCCAGCAAATCTCCCATTACCTTACTTACCCCAAGACCTTTTTCAGCAAACATAGATGACCATTGTACCATAGAAAGTTCGGAAGCACCGCCACCAACCATAATAATCATTGCTATTATAAAAACCCTGGAAGAAAAAAGTTCTTTCAATGGGGTTTTTTCTTCTTTTGTGAGAGTCTTTTTCATTGGTACAAATAAAAATGTTATAAAATTATATGTGGGAATCAACGCCAACAGAAATGCTAAAATATACCAATATTCTTCGCCGAAAAATTTAATGAACAATGTTGTTGCCACAACAGTGAAACATTGTCCCAGACAATAAAAAGAATGGAGAAAGCTCATTGCCCCGCTTCCTAATTCATCTGAAATTGAATCAACTATGGGACTTAAAACCGTTTCCTGAAAGCCTGCACCTACTGCATAAATCAACGAACAGATAACAAGACCTGCAAAAGAATTTTCCATTATACGAGGTAAAATTCCGAGAAGAATCAGACCGACCGCTGAAAAAGCGTGAGAAATAAGTGCAGTTGCCCTGTAACCCATTTTATCTACATATCTTATACTGAAAATATCCACAGCAAGCTGCGTTAAAAACAGAATTGAAACCAGACTTGCCAACTGAGATATGGTGATTCCGAAATAAGTTCTGAATATAACAAAAAGAAGTGACGGAAAATTATTGATTATCGCCTGCACAACAAAGCCTATATAACAAGAAATTGCAGTGCTTTTATAAGTTAATTTTCTGCTCATCCTCACACCTCTGAAATAAAATAATGTTGTTATCAATTATATATATATACTTTTAAAAAATCAAGCTAAAAAAGTGCTGATTTTTCCCTTAAAACCATTGACAAATTTTGTCATTTGGAGTATTATAGAGTTCAAAAAATTTTCGTTGTTATAATGTATGGAGTTGTTTTTTATGAATGAAAATCTTATCAAAGAACAAATTTGTGATGTGTGTCACAGAATGTGGCAGCTTGGCTGGGTAGCCGCAAACGATGGTAACATCACAGTTAAACTTGACGACGGAAACTTCCTTGTAACTCCCTCAGGCACAAGCAAAAGCTTCATCACACCTGAAATTCTTATCAAGGTTGACCCCCAGGGAAATGTTATTGAAGGACCTGAAGGATACAAACCTTCTTCAGAAATCAAAATGCA
>JAZRNJ010000012.1:0-8617 GCA_045648125.1 Acutalibacteraceae bacterium | reverse complement strand
AGTTGACCAGGAAGGTTGTCTTCCTAAGACCGCTTGGCCTCCGACTTCACTCGGTGCATGGTATGTTTTCTCTTCAATGGGCTTCTATCCTCTTGCAGGTACAGACAAATACTGGATCGGTTCTCCCAACCTTGATTCAGCAGAAATCACTCTTTCAAACGGTAAAACTCTTAAAATGACAGCACTCAACCAGAGTGATAAGAACATCTATGTTGAAAAAGTTACTCTTAACGGTGTTGAGCTCAAGGGTACTTATGTTACTCACGAAGAATTGATGAACGGAGGAGAACTTGTTTTCACAATGAGTTCGGGTAAATAATTATGCAGTACATTAAAGCTATTGTTTCACTTTTTGAAGTATTACTTTTCAGTATGGGCATTTTTGTTGCTGATACAGATATCAATTACGGTGGTGACAAATATGTTGCCCCTGAAATCAAAACAGAGATGTTTCTTGTAAAAGACGGTGAAAGTGATTTCGTTATTGCAACGGAAGAAAATCCTGACGAATGTATTATTACTGCGACTGAAGAATTGCAGAGTTACATAAAAAAAGTAACAGGTGCTGAACTTCCCGTTGTGACTGAAAATGAAATTACAATTGATGATAAAGCAATTCTTCTTGGGTCTACTGAGCTTACACAGGAAATCAAGCCTATGAAAGCAGAGGATATTAAGGAAGACGGCTTCAGATTTTTCTCTGACGGCACACATTTTATCATTTTCGGTGAAGACAGCAGAGGAACACTTTACGGCGTTTACACTTTCCTTGAGGAATATGCAGGTGTCCGCTGGTTTACTCCTAAACTTGAAAAAGTTCCTGAAAACAAAAATCTTATCATTGATGCAAATACAGATATTATCATTGAACCTTCTTTTTCAATAAGAAGAAACAGTCCTGCTTATGCTGACGATGCTTTCAGAGCAAGAAACAAGACTAATGTTTCTTTCTGGAATGAAGCAGAAGATTACGGTGGTGCACTTACCTATGTTCTTTGGGATGTAACGCTTGACAGACTTGTGCCTGATTCGCTTTTTGCTGAACATCCTGAATATTTTGCAATGAATACTGACGGAACAAGAACAACAGACCATGTTTGTCTTTCTCACCCTGATGTTCTTCCCATAGCAATTGAGAATGCAAGGAAATATATTCTTGAATGTCCCAGAGAAACTTCTGACCACATTCATATCGGTCAGAAGGATAACGAAAACTATTGTCATTGCGAAACTTGTACTGCTCTTTACGAGAAATACGGTGCAATTTCTGCTCCTACAATTATTTTTACAAACAACTTTGCAGATGCACTTGACGAAGAATTCCCTGAATTTACATTTACTTTCTATGCTTATAATGAAACAGAAAGACCTCCGAAAGATTTAAGTCTGAAATGTAATAAGAATGTTGTTCCTGTTCTCTGTGAACTTCATCATGCCTGCAGAAGCCACACTCTCGGCACTTGTGGTGCAGTTGACGATAACAAACATCCTAATGAATTTCTCAATCTTTACGGTGGAAGTGAAGACTATATTGCTCAGGACTTCAAGGATTGGACATTAATTGCTGACAGAACATATATCTACGACTACACAATTAACTTCCTTTACTCAGCACAGTTTTTCTCAAACTTTGAAACAATGCAGTCAACAATGAAATATATGCATGATATCGGTATCACAGGCTACGTTTATAACTGTGGTGACGGACATTATGCTGCATTCAATGACCTGAGAA
The DNA here is from genome assembly GCA_045648125.1 of Acutalibacteraceae bacterium. Taxonomy (GTDB): domain Bacteria; phylum Bacillota; class Clostridia; order Oscillospirales; family Acutalibacteraceae; genus SIG575. The sequence goes on along the minus strand of JAZRNJ010000012.1, from coordinate 6,882 downwards.
ACTATCTCTATGCAAAACTTCAATGGGATGTAAACGCTGATGTTGAATACATGATGATGGATTTCCTCAGATGTTATTATGGTGAGGAAGCAGCGCCCTATATCAGGGAAATTCTTGATATTTATGCAGGTCAGATTAAGGCCACAGCCCATGCATTTGACTTTGACTGGCATTATCAGTCAGGCTATTATCCGATTTCAAAGATAGGAAAACTTGATAATTTGTGGGAAAAGGCAATTAATGCTGATGGCACAGAAGACCAGAAGTTCAGAACTAAAAAAGAAAGCCTTACTTGGGAATTCTTCAAAGCCAATCAGTTCCTCGGCGAGTATTTCTTCCTCAATCCTATGAGAATGAAGACTCAGGAAGAGCTTTATGATGATTTCATGACTTACGGAATCAGTAAAGTTTCATCTTTCTCAACAATCCCAACAAACAAAGAAGACGTAAACTTTATTCAGAGACCTATAAATTGGGAATAATTATTTAAATGTAACCCTAAATACAACCGGGAGGGCATAACGCTCTCCCGGTTTTCCGTAATCAGCTTTGATTAACAAGTGACTGAAAGATAAAAAAGACAGAAAATTATAATTTATCTGTGTGTTTCGGTTTTAGCCTCCCCTTGAAAATGCAAGGGGATGTGTCAAAATCTATGATTTTGACGGAGGGGATTTTTCGTTGAAAATTATAATTTATCGATGGCAAATTGTTCTGTTCAGATACTTTATAAAATATTTTCTATATAATTGTTGAAACGTGAGTAATTTTAGTGTATAATATATTTTAACTACCGTCAAAAGGAGGCTATATAATGGATTTTATGATTAACCCTACAAAATGGAATAAATCTTTCGCAGTGCCTTCTGAGGTAGTGGATGATTATATCAAACTTGCAGGTTCTGTTCAGATTAAGGTTTTGCTCTGGATGATGAGGCATTCTTCTGAAGACAGAACTGTTGACGAATTATCCTCAGCAATCGGTGTTTCTGCACCTGACTGCATTGATGCTCTCAACTTTTGGAAAGAAACAGGTATACTTGTTTCTTCCGCATCTGAAATAAAAACTGAATTTGTACCTGCAGAAACAACTGTAGTGAAAAAAGAAGTACCCACAGTTAATAATACAAAAATTCTTCCTGAAATTGAAGCTGTAAAACCTACGGTTGAGCAGATTGTTGCAAGAGGCGGAGAAAGTGAAGAAATCCGTTTTCTTTTCCAGGAAGCACAGATGCGTCTCGGTAAAACTATCGGTCATGACGGTCAGGCTGTTCTTCTTATGATGCATGATGCTTACGGTTTACCTGTTGAAGTTATTGTAACCATTATTGAATACTGTGTATCTGTGGGCAAAACATCAACCTCTTACATAGCGAAAATCGGTAAGGACTGGGGAGAGCGTGAAATTGACACTCTCGAAAAGGCTGATGAAATGATAAATGAGCTTAAAGCATCAGATGAAATGTGGGGAGAATTCCGTATCAGAACAGGCATTTCAACACCAAGACCCACATCTGCTCAGATGAAATATCTTAACCGTTGGAAAAACGAATTCAGGTTTTCAATGGAAATGATTTTACTTGCCTATGAGGAAACTGCAAATAATATCCAGAAAATGAGTTTCCCGTATATGGATAAAATTCTCAAAAATTGGTTTGAAGAGGGTTTAAAAACTCCTCTCGATGTTTCAAGAGCAAAAAAAGAAAGACTCAGTGTAGTCTCTCCAACTGCAAAAACTGCAACTAAACCTAAAAAACAGTCTTCTTATGATATTGAAGAAGTATTGAAACAGAATGAAGAAACCGAACTTGTATATATCAGAAAGGGGGATAAAGTCTGATGGCAGTGAATAAAGAAATTTACACAAAAGCAAAAGCTGAAATTGACCGCAGACGTGCTGAGGTGCAACTCATTGCTTCTGAAAGAAGAGATGATTGTAAAAAGCGTTTCCCCGAGATTGCTGATGCATATAAAATTATGGCTGATACTGCTTTTGAATGCGTGAAAGCACTTGGTCTTGGCGGTAAAGCACAGGATTTTATTAAAGAAATTTCCGAAAAAAATCTTCAGGCACAGCAGGTAATCAGGGACACTCTCAAATCAGCAGGTTTACCTGAAGATTATCTGAAGGAAAAATACTACTGTGATGAGTGCAAAGATACTGGCTTTGTTGAAGGTAAAATGTGTACATGCCTTAAAACTACAATGCGTCAGATGACCTACAATGCTCTTTGTGATAAAGTTCCTCTTGAAAAATTCAGATTTGATAATTTTACTCTTGAAAAATATCCTCGTACTCCTGATGATGAAGGTGTTATTCCTGCAAACAGAATGAAAAGTTATTCAGAGTACTGTAAGAATTATGCTGATGATTTTGATGAAAAATCAGGAAACATTATTATGATGGGTAACACAGGTTTAGGAAAAACTCATTTGTCACTTGCCATAGCAGGTGAAGCTGCTAAAAAAGGTTATTCAGTAATTTACGGTTCAGCACAGAATCTGCTTTCAAACATTGAAAACGAAAAATTCGGAAGAAGTCAGGGTGTGGGTGCTGAGCAGTCAATTCTTGATTGTGATTTGCTTATTATTGATGATTTGGGTGCTGAATTTTCAACACAGTTTACTGTTTCAGCAGTATATAACATTATAAATTCAAGACTTTTATCATCTAAACCTACCATAATCAGCACTAATATGACTATGGATGAAATTGAAGAACGCTACACACAACGTGTTGCATCACGTATTCTCGGAAACTTCATTATGATGAATTTCAAGGGCAGAGATGTACGTGTGATAACAAGAAATATGTAAAGGAAATAAATTAAAATGTCAATTCGTAACAGTAATTCTATCCCTGTGAAACCAAAGATTCATACTGCAATCTGGATTTTTTGTAGGGTTGCACTTCTGGTGTGGGGTATTACAGAGTTTTTACTTGGTAACACCGTTCAGTTTTTACAGTCACTTTTTGCAATTGCATTTACACATCTATGGGATATGTTCCAAATGTGGGGCGGTAAATCTTTTATAACTAAAGTACCTTATTACCTTCAGACTGAGCTTAATGTTTTTATTTGTGTGGGATGCGTTGTGGGTACATCGCTTAATCTCCATACTGATTTTGAGCATATGGATATTGTTCTCCATACTTTTGCGGGTGTTTTGTCACAGAGTTTTATGTTTGAACTTATTCCTCTTGTGAATGGTAAAAACAGAGAAACAGGCCCTGCAATGCAGGCAATGTTTTCCTTTACAGGTGCAATAGCAATAATTGTCGGTTGGGAATTTTATGAATTCACTATGGACAGATTGTATGGTATGTTTATGCAACGCTCTGATTTATTCAGTGAGGTTGGTCTTGTTGACACAATGTGGGATCTTATTAACGGCACAATTGGTGCTTTGTGCTCGATGTTTATACTTGCCTTTTCAAAAAACGGCAAATTTAAAAGGGGATGTAAATAATGGGTATTGGACATACTCTGAAAAAAATCAGAGAAAAAAACGGTCTTACTCAGGAACAGTTTGCAGATAAAATCGGTATCAAAAGAACAACTTATATTTCTTATGAGACTTCAAAAACAAGTCCCGGTTTTGACTTGATTGAAAAAATCGCTGAAGTTTTCGGCGTTTCATTGCTTGAGTTTTCAGAAGATGAAGAGCAACCCAAAAGTAATGTATGGTTGGAGTTTCGTGCTCCCGATGCTGAGTATAATCCCGGAACAAAAAAAGAACCCAAAAAACTTTCCGGAGACGAAGATATGATTATCAACTATTACAGACTTTTGGAAAAGGGAGATAAAGCCGAATTCTTTGAAAAAATCAAGAATGCATATCTCGATATTATTTGTGGCGTTGATGATAATAATTCTTAATCAAATTTAAATTGACCTTTTGAATAAGATGTAGTACATTATAACTATAATATATATTTTTTGGAGTAAGATATGAAAAAAATTATTGCGGCATTCCTTTGTGTGATGATGTTTTTGACTTTTGCTTCCTGTGGAGAAAATACGGAAAACGAAGAGACCACAACTGCGAAACAAAACAATGATTCAGTTTTAACTGAAAAAATCGAACATGAAACTGAGATAGTCACAAAGGTTGTAGTTAACGACGAAGGTGTCACTGAGTTCATTACCGAAGTGGTTGAAGTTGAGGTTACTGAAAAGGAAGAAACAGTTGTAACAACGGAAAAGGTAACAGAAAAAACAACTAAAAAACATACTTCTGAAACAAGTAAAAATCCTTCTGACTGGTCAATGGAGCAAGTTGTTGAATTTTACAAAAAGGCTTGTATTAATTCTTCACATGTAACGTCAAGACAGACAATGCACATGAGAAAGGATTCTCTTAAAGCAGCCGGTGGGCTTGGTTCTTTTCTTGCTATTGCTGAACCAATTATCAGAGGAGTAATGAAACTGAATCATACTGATGTGCCCGGAATTACAGGTGGTCATGAGAATCTGTCTGTTAATGACTGTGAAACTGCTAAAGCGTACAAAGATGGCGACTATATTGTTGTAGAAATGACTATGAAAGACCAGACTGACGGTATTTATGGCAAGAGAAATGAAGGTCATATCGGCCACGCAATATTTGTAGTAGACGGCGTTGCAGAAGTTGCAGAGCAGTTTTCACAGTTTGATGTAAGGTATAAAGAGGCTGATATCAAAATTTACTATACAGATGCCGAACTTAAAGTGAAGATAAACAGCGACGGTGTAATTGAAAAAGGTACATGGAATTATGTATGTACTCCTCACTGCGATAATCTTTACATAGAAGGTATTATGGTAAATGATGCCGGTGCGGTTGTAGATTATGGTGTTACTCTGAATGGTGGTTTTTAATTATTAATTATAAAGCGATTATTAGGTGAAAAGAAGAAAGTTTCACTCAAATAATCGCTTTTTATTGTATTTTTATATTGTTTTTGATACAATATTTTATATATAAGAGGGGAATGATTTTATGAATGATATTTTTGAAAGATATAACGTTTTGAAAGTATGTCGTAAAGACATAGAGCAAGGCGTCAGAATGATGTGTGAAACATATAAAAAAGGCGGAAAAATTCTTGTGTGCGGAAATGGTGGCAGTTGTGCTGACAGCGAACACATAGTAGGAGAACTGATGAAAAGTTTTGTTTTGCCCAGAAATATTCCTCAGAGTGACGCAGAAAAATTAGAAAATCTTCTCGGGTGTGATGCAGAAGTATTCAAAGAAAATCTTCAACAAGGTATACCTGCTTTTTCGCTTTGTTCGCAAAGTGGTGTAATGACAGCATATAACAACGATGTAAATGCTGATATGGTATATGCACAACTTCTTTATGCATCAGCAAGAGAAAATGACTTGCTTATCGGAATTTCAACTTCAGGTAATTCAAAAAATGTTGTAAATGCTGTAAAAGTTGCAAAAGCAATGGGGATAAAAAGCTTATGTCTCACAGGTTCAAAAGAGTGTGAAATTGACAAGTTTGCTGATTGTGTTATTAAAGTCCCCGAAACTGAGACATACAAGATACAGGAACTTCATCTTCCTGTCTACCACTGCTTGTGTCTTGAAACGGAAAAAATATTATTTGGATAATATTAATAAATTTTGACAAAATTATTAAAAAAGTATTGAAAATCATAAATAACTGTTGTATTATAATACATGGGTGAAACCCAATTTTAAAAGAAAAGAGGAGAAAAAATGGACAAGTTCTTTAAAATTTCAGAACGTGGATCCACAGTGAAAACTGAAATTATCGCAGGTCTTACAACATTCTTTGCAATGGCATATATTATTGTTGTAAACCCCAATCAGATTGTCGGCTTTAGTTTTGATGTACCCGGCATACCAAAAATATGGAATGCAGTTTATATTGCATCAATCATTGCAGCAGTAATCGGTACATTACTTTTTGCTTTTTATGCAAAACTTCCTTTTGCACAGGCTTGTGGTATGGGTCTTAACTCATTTTTCTTTACATCATTTGTGCTTCCTCAGATAGTTGCAGGTGGCGACGTAATAAAGGGTTATCAGGCAGGTCTTGTTATTATCCTTGTTTCAGGTTTAGTATTCCTTTTGTTGTCTGTTACAGGTGCACGTAGTTATATTGCAAAAGCAATGCCTGAATGTATTAAAAAGGCAATACCTGCAGGTATCGGTTTGTTTATTGCATTTATCGGTTTCCAGAATGTTGGTATTATTCAGGCTAATCAGTATACACTTGTTCAGTTTGTTAAAATCAATGGTGCTGCATGGGCAGATATTGCTCCTGCAATTATTGCACTTTTAGGCTTTATAATTATTGCAATTCTTACAAAGCTTAAAGTTAAAGGTGCTGTTCTTCTCGGAATCCTTGCTACAACAGTAATTTATTATCTTGCTACATGGCAGCTTCCCAGCTTTGATTTCAGTTCTGTAACAACACCTTTCAAAGATTTTACTGAGATCGGTATTACTGCAGTGTTCCAGGGCGAATCATGGAAAAATGCTTTCTCAGGCGAAATGCATGGTGGTGTTTTCTCAGCAAATATGCTTATCGTAACATTCTGCCTTGTTGATATGTTCGATACAATCGGTACACTTTACGGTGCTGCTTCAGAAGCAGATATGCTTGATGAAAACGGTGACCCCATTGATATTGATAAATCAATGGTTTGTGACTCCATTGCAACCGTATCAGGCGCTGTTTGCGGCACCTCCACCGTTACCACCTTCGTTGAGTGCGCTTCCGGTGTTGCAGCAGGCGGCAGAACCGGTCTTACAAGCCTTGTAACATCTATTTGCTTTGCGGCTTGTCTCTTCCTCTCTCCCCTTGCAAGCATCATTCCCGCAGCAGCTACTGCTCCCGCGCTTATCTTCGTTGGCGTATTG
>JAZRNJ010000011.1:0-2386 GCA_045648125.1 Acutalibacteraceae bacterium | reverse complement strand
AGCGGTGTTCGTCCAATCAACAATATCGTTGATATCACAAACTACGTTATGCTTGAATATGGCCAGCCTATGCACGCATTCGATCTTCGTTACCTTGAAGGAAATCAGGTTATCGTAAGAAATGCAAAAGCAGGCGAAACTATTACAACTCTCGACGGCGAAGAAAGAGCTCTTTCAGAAGATATGCTCGTTATCGCCGATGCAAACAAACCCGTTGCCGTTGCAGGTGTTATGGGTGGCGAATACAGCGGTATCATGGACGATACAACAACAATCGTCTTTGAATCAGCTTGTTTCAACGGTGTAAGCGTTCGCAGAACATCAAAAGCTCTCGGTCTTCGTACAGAGGCTTGTACAAGATATGAAAAAGAACTTAATCCTGCAAGTTGCGAAACTTGCCTCAAACGTGCACTTCAGCTTGTTGAACTCCTTGATGCAGGTGATGTGGTTGACGGTATTGTTGACTGTTTCCCCACACCGAAAGAGCCTGTTAAACTTGCATTTGAGCCTGAATGGGTTAATAACTTCATCGGCATTGATGTAAGTGCAGATGAGCAGAAGAAAATGCTTGAAAAAATCGGATTCACAGTTGAAGACGGTGTAATTACAGCACCTTATTTCAGAAATGATATCGAACATAAGGCTGATATTTCTGAGGAAATTGCTCGTTTCTACGGTTATCAGGCAATTCCCAACAGAGAACTTTCAGGTGTTGCAAATGCAGCACTTACAGAAGAACAGCAGCTTGAAAGACTTATCCGTTCAACATGTCTTGGTTGCGGTCTTACTGAAATTGAAACATTCTCATTCATCAGCCCCAAATATTATGACAAAATCAATCTTCCTGCAGACAGCAGTTTCAGAAATTCAGTTGTTATCATGAATCCCCTTGGTGAAGATACAAGCGTAATGAGAACAACTGCAATTCCCTCAATGCTTGAAGTTCTTGCAAGAAACTATAAAAACAGAAACGCTAAAGCATATCTCTATGAAATTCCCATGGAATATACTCCTCAGGGTGCAGATACACTTCCTCTTGAAAAACAGAAAATCTGTATCGGTATGTACGGTGAATGTGATTTCTTCGCACTCAAAGGTATTGTTGAAGAAATTCTTTATAAAACAGGTCTTTCAAACTATGACGTTGAAGCAGTAACAGACGATCCCACATTCCATCCCGGACGTACAGCAAAACTTACTGTTGACGGTGAAGAATTTGCAATCTTCGGTGAAGTTCATCCTGCAGTTCTTGAAAACTACGGTATCGGTGAAAAGGCTTACGTTGCAAGAATTGACATTGAAACAATCTTCAACAAGGGCAGAGAACCTAAGCTTTACAAGAAACTTCCCAGATTCCCTGCAAGTACACGTGACCTTGCTTTTGTATGCGACAGAGATATTCCTGTTCTTACTCTTCAGAAGGCTATCAGCTCTGCGGCAGGAAAACTTCTTGAAACAATTGAACTCTTCGACGTTTACATGGGTTCACAGATTGAAGAAGGCAAAAAGAGCGTTGCATTCAGCCTGAAGCTCAGAGCAGAGGACAGAACTCTTACTGACGAAGAAGCAGATAATGTTGTCAAAAAAGCAATAAAAGCACTTGATAAACTTGGAATTTCTCTCAGAAGTTAAAATTTTATCGTAAAAGAGAATAAAAAAATATTAAAAAACCATTGTGTTATCGCAAAATGTAGTGTATAATATAATATATTGTGATACGGAGGTGTATTACTATGGATGATAAGACAATAAAATTTTCTATCAAAGCAGAGTGTGAGGATGAGATTAAGAAGAACCTGACCTATGTTTACAATTCTCTGAAAGAAAAGGGTTATAACCCCATCAATCAGATTGTAGGTTACATTCTTTCTGAAGACCCCACATATATCACAACCCATAATAATGCACGTAGTGTTATTCGCAGAATTGACAGGGATGAGCTTATGCAGAAACTTGTCGAAACCTATCTTCAGGATAAATAAAGGAGTGTTCCCAATGGCTGACGAGAAAAAAGTTCAGGATGAATTCCTGATGTTCAGAGATAAGCCTATGGTTCGCTGCGGAAATACAATTTACTACGGGGATATGAGAGACCCGTTTGTTGTAATGCTTTCAATCACTTCAAAAAAACCTCTTGGCGATACAGAGGTTGCTGACAGAGTTGTTGTTCAGCTTTTGTCAACAGACCAGAATGCAAGCCCCAGAGAGCGTATTATTAAGAAGAGTGAAAAGAAAGGCCTTTATGCAGCAATCGATATTGGCGAAATCTGGCTCAAACGCGCACTCCAGCAGGCAGGAGAATAATTAAAAGATTAGAACCGCTGAATCTTAATTGATTTCAGCGGTTTTTTCTTGACTTTAATAATTTTATGAATTAGAATATTTA
>JAZRNJ010000010.1:0-4317 GCA_045648125.1 Acutalibacteraceae bacterium | reverse complement strand
ATCAAAGAAATTGTAATTGAAGATGGTGTTAAAAATATAGGTAGTCGTGTGTTCTATGGTTGCACAGGACTTGAAATAATAGAAATCCCTGACAGTGTAACAAGCATAGGTAATGGTACGTTTTCAGGTTGCACAGGGCTTAAATATGTATATTACTCTGGAAATGAAGAGGATTGGCAAGAAATTTCAATCAATTTTGGTAATGGAAATCTTACAGGTGCAAAAATATTTTATGAAACAAGGTCAGTTGAATCAAAAACAGAAAGCGATTTTGTTTTTACAATTACAGATGAAGAAGCAGTTATTGATTCATACATAGGTACGGAAACAGAAATTACAATTCCTGCAGAAATTGACGGAAAGTCTGTAACTGCAATTGCAAGTAATGCATTTAAAGATAACACAACAATTACATTAGTGGTGATGCCTGATAGTATAAAAAGTATAGGTAATTATACATTCTCAGGTTGCACAGGACTTACATCAATTACAATCCCCGACAGTGTCACAAGCATAGGCGAGGGTGCGTTCTATAATTGCACAGGACTAAAAGAACTGACCATGCCTGCATCTGCAAAAATATATGACAGTTCATATACTTTTTATAACTGTACAAATATCGAAAAAGTAACCCTGACCGAAGGCACAGGTGTAATGCAGAATTACGCAACAAGTACATCAAGTTCTGAAACTGATACTTATTATCAATACACACCTTGGTATATCAGTAGAAATACAATAAAAGAAATTATAATTGAAGATGGTGTTACCAATATAGGTGAATATGCGTTCTATGGTTGCACAGGAATTACAACAATAGAAATTCCCGACAGTGTCACAAGTATAGGTGATTATGCGTTTTATGGTTGCACAGAACTAAAAGAACTCACCATGCCTGTATCAGGAAAAATATACAACAGTTCAGGTACTTTTTATAACTGTACAAATATCGAAAAAATAATCCTGACAAAAGGTACGGGTGTAATGCAGGATTATTATTATTCTTCGTATTCTGATGACACATATTATGGGTATACCCCTTGGTACATCAGCAGAAACACAATCAAAGAAATTGTGATTGAAGATGGTGTTACAAATATAGGTAGATATGCGTTCGATGGTTGCACAGGACTTACAACAATAGAAATCCCCGACAGTGTTACAAGTATAGGTTATTCTGCGTTCTATGGTTGCACAGGACTTACAACAATAGAAATCCCAGACAGTGTGACAAGCATAGACGATGGTGCGTTCTATAATTGCACAGGCCTTACTTCAATTACAATCGGTGACAGTGTGACGAGCATAGACGATGGTGCGTTCTATAATTGCACAGGACTTACTTCAATTACAATCCCCGACAGTGTAACATATATAGATGATGATGCATTCTATAATTGCACAGGACTAAAAGAACTGACCATGCCTGCATCAGCAAAAATATACAACAGTTCATATACATTTGGGAACTGTACAAATATTGAAAAAGTAACCCTGACAAAAGGTACGGGTGTAATGCAGAATTATGATGATTATTATTCGTACAATGATGATACATATTATGAGTATACCCCTTGGTACAAAAGCAGAAACGCAATCAAAGAAATTGTAATTGAAGATGGGGTTACTCATATCGGTGCTTATGCATTTTATAATTGTACGGGTGCTGTTTCAATCACAATCCCCGACAGCGTAGTTTCAATAGGTGAATATGCTTTTGACGGTTCAGGTTATTATCTCAACGAAGATAATTGGGAAGGTGGTTGTCTCTACTCAGGTACGAGACTCATCTGTGCAAAAGAAGATTTTTCAGGTACTTGTACAATAAAAGAAGGCACAACTCATATTGTTAAAGGTGCTTTCCGCAACAGACAGAATCTGAACACTATTGTTATACCTGAAAGCGTTACTGAAATAGGTGAAAATGCGTTCTATGAATGCTCAGGTCTTTCGCGAGTTTACTATAACGGAGATGCTGAAAGCTGGTGCAGAATTACTTTTGAAGATGAAGATGCTAACCCACTTAGTTACAGTGAAAATTTCTATATGGGCGCAAACCTTGTAACTGAAATTGTAATTCCTGGTACTATTACAGAAATCAAGCCCTATGCTTTCTATAATTACGGAAAACTTCAAAAAGTTACAATTCCTGCTTCTGTCACAAAATCAGGAGCAAGTGCATTCTATAACTGCACAGCTATCACAGAGGTTTATTATAACGGCACTGTTTCTGAATGGTGTGAAATTCAGTTTGAAGATAGTTATGCAACACCTCTTGCACATGTAGCTGATTTGTATATCGGATATGAAAAACTTGTAAACCTTGTTGTTCCTGCAAGTGTAGGGGAAGTTCTTCCCTCTGCATTCAGAGGTTGCTCAAGTATTCAGACAGTTGTTATTTCAGAGGGTATTGAGATTATTTCAGCTTCAGCATTTGCAAGTTGTATAAATCTTAATTCAGTTGTTATTTCAGAAGGCATTGAGGTTATTGCAGATTCAGCATTTGCAGGTTGCACAAATCTTAAATCTGTTTCGATTGCTGATAGCGTCAAGTCAATCGGCAATAGTGCTTTCTATAATTGCACAAGCCTTAAGGAAATTGTCATTCCTGACAGTGTTGAAACAATTGGTAGTCGTGCATTTTATAACTGTGACAGCCTTGTAACTGTTTCAATCCCGGGAACAGTTGAAACAATCGCCTCAGAAACATTTTATAACTGTTATAACCTGAAAAATGTTGTTATTGGTTCAGGTGTCAAAACAATCAGTAGCAATGCGTTCAGGTATTGTGAGCGTCTTGTCAGTATCACAGTTCCGGATACAGTGACATCAGTTGGAGAATATGCGTTCGCTAATTGTTATTACCTTGCAAATGTTTATTATGACGGAACGCTTACTGAATGGATAAACATGGCTATAGCTTCAGGAAATGACTACTTTATCAATGCTAACGCAGAAGTCAATCATAGTCATAACTATGTAATTACAGTATTGAAAGAAGCCACTTGTGTTGAACAGGGCAGAGCAAAATATGCTTGTTCCTGTGGTCTTGCTTTTGAAAACATAACTCCTGCTCTTGGTCATTCATCAGCTACAAGTGTTCAGACAAAAGCACCAACCTGCGTTGAATCAGGAGCAAACAGTTGTGTTTGTACTGTTTGTGGAGAAAGTTATATTGAATTCGTTCCGGCACTTGGTCACAAAGAAGCTGATACAAAAGAAGAAAACAGAAAAGAACCTACATGTACAGAAAAAGGTTCTTATGATTCAGTTGTTTACTGCTCAGTCTGTGACGAAGAACTTTCAAGAGAAACAATAGAAATCGCTGAAAAAGGTCACACGGAATCTGATGCAAAAGAAGAAAACAAAAAAGAACCCACATGTATTAAAAAAGGTTCTTATGATTCAGTTGTTTATTGCTCAGTCTGTGACGAAGAGCTTTCAAGAGAAACAATAGAAATTGCTGAAAAAGGTCACACGGAATCTGATGCAGTGGAAGAAAGCAGAAAAGAAGCAACATGTACAAAAGATGGTCACTATTATTCGGTTGTTTACTGTTCAGTGTGTGATACAAGACTTTCAAAAGAGAAAGTTGTTCTTGAAGCTCTCGGTCACACCGAATCTGACGCAGTAGAAGAAAACAGAAAAGAACCCACATGTACAGCAGAAGGTTCTTATGATGCTGTTATTTATTGTGCTGTATGTAAAGCAGAACTCAGTCGTGAAACAAAAACCATTCCTGCAAAAGATCACCGCTACGGTGCATGGGTAGTTACAACCGAACCCACTATGACAGTTGATGGTGTCAAGACAAGAACTTGTTCAGTTTGTGGTGCAGAAGAAACAGGCAGAGTACCCAAAACAGGTATTACAGTAACTGTAACTGACGCTGACGGAAAAGTTATTGGAGAAAAAATCATAGAAGGTGATTCGACAGAGGTTTCCTTTAATATCATTGCTGACGGTGAAAGCACAGTAACTATTAAGAAAGAAACTTACGCAACAAGAACTTATACTGTTACTGCAACAGGTGGTGAACTTTCACTTGATAAGTTTGAACTTAACAAAATGGGCGACATTACAGGTGACGGAAAAGTAAACACAGTTGACGTTGCCCGTGCAAATTCTCACGCAAAGAAAGTTGCAATAATTTCTGATTATGCCTTTGTTTGTGCAGATGTAAACGAAGACGGAAAAGTCAATACAGTTGACGTTGCACGTATGAATTCTCATGCAAAAAGTGTATCTACACTCTGGTGAGACGTTATTAAATTATAACAACCTTATCAAGTACAACAACCCGTGGATTTCCACGGG
>JAZRNJ010000009.1:0-3163 GCA_045648125.1 Acutalibacteraceae bacterium | reverse complement strand
GGCATTTATGCACCTGACGTAATATATGATGAAAAAGGTGAGTTTGCAGCAAACTGGATTGACTTATATCTTGACAGTAAAACTCAGCAGACTGCTGAATGGCCTAACGGTATTCAGAATTATGACATATATAGTAAGCCTCTTAGTGCAGGTTCAACTTCAAAAACAAGCACAGATGGTGGTTCATTTGAAGTTTCAACACCAAGAATTTTCAGATGGGTAGATGCAGACCCTGATCAGGCTATGACATTCGGTTACTTTGGTAACGACTATACATATGCAGCTAACCTTATTAAATCAGTTGATACTGAAAAGATGTCAGTTACTCATGTTTATGGTACATCTTATGGTGTTGCATCAACAAACTCAAGAAGATACAAGGTTGTTAACCTCCTTGAAGAGCTTGACATTCCAACAGAATTCTTCTTGGACAGAAAAACAGAAACACTTTACTACTATCCACCTTATGATTTAGAGGGAAAAGACCTTCGTCTTTCTATTAACAATAACTTTCCTCTTATTACAGCAGATGGTTTAAGCTATGTAAACTTTGAAAACCTTGAATTTTATGGTATGCATCAGGGCATGAGCTTTGTTAACAGCCACCACATAAATATTCTCGGATGTACATTCTTTGGTGCAAGAAGCCGTATGATTCATTTTGAACAGGATACCACTCGTACGTTTGGCGGTCAGAGATTAATCGGACTCGGTGCTTATGCATATAATTCAGCATGCAGCGATTTCATTATTGATTCCTGTAACTTCTATGATGGTAATATCGGTATGATTACCACAAGACTGGGTGATAATGCATATCTTGAAAAATCAAATTCTTACATAAGAAACTGTTTCTTTGAACGAAGCAGTCTTGTTAACGGTAACTCTGCGACAATAAGCATGGATGAAAGCTGCGGTGTTAACTTTGTTAACAACTCAATGCATAACTTGTTCTTCCACGCAGTTAACTTTAACGGAAGCTACAATAACATTCATTATAATGAAATTTATAATGCAACAAGAGACCCTCACGATGCCGGTGTTATTTACAGCTGGCGTGATTTTGCCGAAAGAGCAAACGATATAGCATACAATATTATTCATGATACTGACAATACAGGCGAAAGAAGTTCAAGTTCCGGTACAGTTGCTATTTATAGTGACGGTGAAATGTCAGGTAACGATATTCACCATAATATAATGTGGAATAACGGTAACCCAATTCACCATAACGCAGGTGTAACAAACAATGTTTCATACAACATTATGATGAGAGCAAGAAGAAAAGGTATGGCATTTACATATCTTAACTATGTATACAGTGCCGACTTAAGAGCAGAAGCTATTCCTCTTCTTGTTGACATTGCACCATGGTGGCTTGAACAGTTCCCTGAACTTGAATATGAAATTTATCATGCACAAAACATAAAGCAGGGTTCACATAATACAACCATCAACAATAATATTTCAGACTCTAAAGACGGTTCATCAGCTGCAGGTCTGGCAACACTTAAAGAGTATAACAACAACGTTATCATTGACCCTACACAGGATACATCAATGTTTGTAGATTATGATAATCACGACTACAGATTAAAAGCAGACCACGAATTTGCAAAGGATTTCCCTGATGCATTGACAGATAAAAACTTTGATTATGCTATGACAGGTGTCCAGATAACAGATTACAGAAAAACTCTTCCTTATTTTAATGAAGAAACTTCACCATTCTACACTGTTTACCCAAGAGATGGTCAGACAGGTATTCACTCTAACGAAGTTTCACTCTATTGGGAAGTTGCAAGAGGTGCTGATAAATATACAGTTACCATTGCAAGAGATAAAGAAATGAAGGATGTAGTTGAAACTCTTCTTTGTGAAAACACATTCGTTGAAAAATACACACTTGAAGACAACACAACATATTACTGGACTGTTGAAGCACAAAATATTTCTATAATCTCACCTTCAAAATGGAAAACAGTAAGCGGTGTTAAGAGCTTCACAACAGGAACTCCACTTGCAAATACAGTTCTTGCAGAAAATGCTATAAATGTAATGCTTGATGATGTAGATAAGATTGAAGAAGGCACAACTGAAGGTACATATCCTGCAGGTACAAAGCAGAGAATGCTTGATGCAGTTGCAGATGCGAGAGAAAAGCTTAAAAATCCTGAAATAACACAGGATGAAGTTGACGAAATTCAGGAAACAGTTGAAAAGGTTCATGCAGATGTAGGTACATCTATGTACATTAAAACTGTAGGTATTGAAGATATGGTTAAGATGCCTTGGTACGGTTTTGGTGTTATTTCATGGGGTACTGATAATCCTATGCCTATTGAATATGACGAAAAGACAGGCATATTAAAAATGACATCTGTAGTTGATAACCAGACAGCTATGACATCACAGAATCTTAGCGATAAGGTTGTCAGAAAATACAGAATGAGAATCAACTGGAACGGTGCAAGCACCTGGATGATTTTCGGTGAAAAAGTTCAATATAACTTAGAAAACGACGTGTACTTCCAGAAAGACCAGAGAAATATTGAAATGGCAGGTTACGGTTTGGGATCTTACGGTATAGTAGTAACAGGTAACCTTGGTAACCTTGAATTCCATGCAAGACACAGAAAGAGTGCTCAGGTTATGGATACCATCACAAACACATACATTAAAGACGGTGAATGGTTCGATATTGAAATGGGTGCCATCACAACTCTTACAGGCGACCGTTATATCGTAAGAATCAACGGTAAAGAAGTTTATAACAAAGCATTGGATACTCATGTTCTTGGAGCTCCCGGTAAATTCTATGTTTGCTTCCCTAAAAAGGGTATGAGTATGGAAATCCAGAATCCTGACGGCTTCACAGAAAGTGAAGTTTACAGAATGGTTCCTGATAGTGGAACAGTTGAAGCAGGTAAAGAGCTTAAAGTATTTGACATCACAGATAAAAAAGATGCAGATATGTGGAGAGCAGGTAATACTGAAGTTGAAATGGGTGACGGCTTTGTTCGTGCAAAAGCAATGGATCAGGAAGCTAAACACACTCTCTATTACAATGCAGAACAGGTTTATAACTCAATTGTAAACTTTGATACAAACTTCACAGGTCTTACTTATGAAAACACTTACGTTCTTTCTATGAGAGCATCAG
>JAZRNJ010000008.1:0-4101 GCA_045648125.1 Acutalibacteraceae bacterium | reverse complement strand
AATTCTGGGCGATGCAGTACGCAGAGCACGTCACTGTGACATATCCTGAAACCCTTGCAGACGAAATAGGAAATACACTCCGCACCGCAGCGGAGAAATACGGAAAGTGAGGAAATAGGTATGCATGATTTACACGGAGCTTATTTACAGAGTGTTATAAGATGGAGAAATCTTGTGTTTGAAGCGCAGTATGTTATATCCGGAGAAAAAGAGTTAGATTATGCCTTGTTTAATGAAGCGATGCAATATACATATGTTGTTTTTAATGAGCTTAATGGTAGAGAAAACGTTTCATTATCAGTAAAGGAAGAATATTCGTTAGTTCCTAAAACAATTACAATCAGCGAATATACAAACTTAATCAACATGATTTCCCGATATGCAGCTGACTTTTTATTCTATAAAAGTGGACCGATTGAGTTTCGTGCATCACAAATTGCTGCAAGTACGCTTTTGCAGGAAGCTATAGGAGGATTTAAGTTTTCTGATGATAAGATTTTAAGCGATGCATTGGTCTTTGAAAACAAAGAGTATAAATACAGTTATGATATAACAAGCGGAGATCTTTCCGGGATCATAGAAGCGTTAAAAGAATACAGAAGGAATTTTGAATGATATAGATTCACATCAAAAAATGATGTGAAAATACGGAAAGTGAGGAAATTTCTATGTCAGCTGTGTTTGTATTCAGGATTGCCGATAACGACTTTGTAAAAAACGAGCTTAAATGTGGTCGTCTCCGTCAGGGATGGGGTGATTCAACAACTGATTTGAGAGATACCACACTGAATGAATGGGTAGATACACAAAGAACAAGAAATCCCTTCTATGGAGATTTTAGCTATTATTCATCAAAATACAAAAATCTTACCAAGATGCTCGAAATAAAAACAGATGATATCATTATCATTCCGAAAACTCCTGATTACACAAAGTTTACTATCTGTCGTGCAGCAGGGGAATATACATTTTCTGAACCTGCCGGCTACGATGGTGATGATTTTTATCACACGATACCCGTTGATGTTTCATCAATTCGCGAGTTCAGTTATCACGCAAATGAAAAATGCAAAATAATTCATGCTAAATTAAGAGCCTATCAATCTCCTGTTAACAGAGTATGGACAGAAACAGTTGTTGAGGCTGCAGAGAGTATAATTGCAAACAATTCAGATGCTTCCAAACAATCAATGGAAAATGTTGTTAAAGAAATTATAGATGATGTTTTTAAAAATTCGGCTATAAACAGATTCAGAAACCTTGGTAACCGTGAAACGGAGAAGATAGTAAAGTTGATTTTCGAAAAGATGGGATATGATTTTATTGGCTCAAACAGTTATGACAAGGAAGGCGTAGATTCAGACCTGATTTTTGCTGATAAATCTTTGTCGGAACTTATGGATGTGGGGTTGAATAGTGCAGAGATATCAGGTAGAATATATGTGCAGATCAAAAACAAAACAGGAACAGATAATAATGATACGGCAGGTGTAGAACAACTTGTAAAACGCACAGGGAAAGAACTTGGTGCAACGAAGATTCTGATTTCCACAGCTGACACATTTACTGAAGAATGCCAAAAACTTGCAAACAGAAATAATATTTTGCTGATAGATGGTAGTGGGTTTTTAAAACTTGTTTTTAGATATACTGATTAAAGTTTTATATCCTGAAAGCCTTGTAGATGAAATAGAAAACACACTCCGCACCGCAGCGGAGAAATATAATAAATGAAGGAGAAATATTATGAAAGATTTTATGGAAGTGCCGTATATCAACCTTAACGGAGTAAATTGCTGGATAGTAAATCAGATTCCTTTTGCAGGGGATAACAAAACAGATGAAAATATTATTTCGCATCAGGAAGCGTGCAGAGAAGAAAAAGTTTTCGGTATCGGATGGAGATTAAAAAAAGGTGATATGGAAGACTGGATTATAAAATCGGGCGGAGAATTAAATGTTTGTATAGCAGAAAATTCGAAGTTTATAGATAATTATGCCGAATCATATGCCAAAGCACATGGAGCATCAAAGGATAAATCACTTATAGGTGCAATGGAAAAGTGTAAAGAAATAAAAGAAGGCGATTATGTAATAATGCGACACAAAAATTCTCATTATTACATAGGCCGAGTAAATGGTAGCATTAAGTATGCAGAGGAAAGTGATTCAAAGGCTTTGAATGTGCTGTCGTGGTACGGCACTGTAAGAGAGTGGCAGGAATTTCAGGGCGAAAATGCATTGCCCACTCATATTGTCGGAAGACTTTCTCAAAGACACCAGAAAACTATTGAGAGAATTCAGGATGAACGAATAAAATTACTTTTGATTTCTGCATTAAACAAAGTGTGCGAAGCTGAAGACAAAGAATTCGATAATATTCCGCGACTTAAAGTCAATAAATATAACTTCTGCCGAAGCCTTAATTATATGGAGCTTGAGGACCTGGTTTTCTATTATATCTATAATAAACACAAAAAAGATGGCTATATATGTTTTCCGTCATCAGGCAAAATTAACCGTGAGAAATTTGAGTATAGTTTCATAAGTCCTGAACCGGGTCGTAAACCTATTACCTGTCAGGTTAAAAATCAGGCTGAAATAGACCCTGATAACTACAAAGATGAAGAGAAATACAAAATTATTTATTTGTTTTCGGGACTCTGGGATGATGATAAAGTTGAAAAATTAAATAAAGAATATAAAAAAGATATAATCAAGATTATAAGTCCGTCGGAATTGTTTTCGGTTTTAATAAGTAATCAGAATATTTTCAAATTCTCAGAATACTACGTTCTGGAAGAACGAAAAGAAATTTTAAAATTTTTAGATAAGAAAAGATATCAATCCGTTAAAAGATATTCATCGAAAAACAATGATAAAATCCAATATAAATATGATGAAAAAAACGGTCGTATCGATTTTTTTACAGGGGGATTGTTCTATCTGGAAGATTTCAATGCGTTGATAAAAGATAATTCTGAAATCATTGACGATAATCTGGTAAAAAAAATAAAAGAAGATATTGAATTGATTCTGAATTCAAAATAATTCGTAAATCAGTGAAATAAAAGATGGGTTAACATTGGATTAAACAATATAAATCTTTATCTCCCTAAATCACCCTACACCTTCTGTTACAATGGTTTTACCAAGTAACAGGAGGTGAATTTTATGAATCAATGGAAAGTTGTGTTTTCTGTAAACAATGTCCGTGCAGAGCAGATTGTAACAAGCCCCGGTAGTTTTGAAGCACAGAAAATCATCAAAAGCCAGTACGCAGGACAGAATGTTCAGATAAGATACGTCGTCCCTGCAAAATAGTAAGAATCGCAAAATACCCCGTCAGATGCTCAATCATAAACTGAGATCTGACGGGGAATTTTTGCAATGTGAACGGAAAAGCTAACCATTTCTTGACAAATTTGAAAATTTTATTTATATTTAATGTAACACTTAATTTCATCAAGAAAGGTTGTTGTGTTATGACAGAACTTGAAACTTTGCAACGTGCAAAAATGTATATTGATAAATTAGCAAACGGCATAAATCCTCTTGATGATACTCCTATAAAAGACGATGATGTTATAAACAATGTGCGTGTGTCGAGATGTCTTTTTTTCGTCTCTGATACTTTGCGAAAAGTTATCGAAAATGATGGTGCTATTACCGCGCCAAAAGTTCGCAAGAAGGAATTCAGTATATCTGTTGATGAAATTGAAAAATTTCAATTTTCAGAAAAGCCTATCCCCGTCAGTGAAATAGCAAAAAGAATAAATGAACTTACAGACACCGAAAACAGCAAAAAGTTTTCATATAGAATGATTACTGATTGGTTGATGAATGCCGAATTGCTTACCGAAATCGAAAACAGCGAAGGTAAAAGGTGGAAACATCCGACTTCAAGTGGAATGGAACTTGGGATTTCTGTTGAAGAAAGACTGGGTCAGCGTGGGATTTATCATGTTGTTGTTTACAATAAAAACGCACAGAAGTTTATTACCGATAATATCTTCGCGATCATAGATAATTATAGGGATAAAAAATCAAATTAGGGTTTATTGGAATCAGAGTAAGATTTGATAAACTTGTATTAGAAAA
>JAZRNJ010000007.1:0-3572 GCA_045648125.1 Acutalibacteraceae bacterium | reverse complement strand
GGAAATAACATTGAAGAAGTTGATAATGAAGCGCGGGAAATTGCTGTTCGTGTGTCGGAAATGCTGAGAAGTAAGAAAAACTATCTCGGAAATTCATTCAGACCTGATTTTTCAAGCCCTTCAACACATCTTACATACGGTTACTGGGTAGGTGCAACTCCCGACGGACGTAAGAGCAGGGATATGCTCGGCTACGGTGTTGACCCGCTTTACGGTGAGGCGGCAAACGGTCTCGGATTCAGAATGCTTTCCAATATGAAGCTTCCCTTTGAAAAATTCTGTGGCGGTTATGCATCACACTTCGGCGTAGATCCCAAATTCTTCTCAGGCAAAGAATATGAAGATAAAGGTGCAGAATTCGGTGAAAGAGTAATTTCTCCTCTTTTCTTCAATGACCTTAACGAAGACATTGCTCCTTTCTATTTATATGTAAATGTAACAACTCCCGAAACTCTCAGAAAAGTTCTTGCAGACCCCCAGAAATATGCACCAAGCGGAGTATATATCATGAGAATTCACGGAACGTTTGTAAACTTCCTTGATCTTTCTCCTGCAATTCAGCAGGATATTATCAAACGTCTTGATCTTGAATCAACGAGGTTATAATATGAAAGTAATAGGACTTGATATTGGAACAACAACGGTATGTGCAGTGGTTCTTGATGCCCGAAAGGGAGATGTAATTAAAAGCATAACACTTCCTAACGATACTTTTCTTGATAACACAAAGCCTTTTGAAAAAATTCAGGACCCTGAAAAAATCCTTTCAAAAGCGATGTCTCTTGTTGATGGACTTCTCGGAGAGTATGATGACATCGTTTCAATCGGTGTAACAGGACAGATGCATGGTCTTCTCTACATTAATGAAAAGGGAGATGCTGTCAGCGGACTTTACATCTGGCAGGATGCATCTGCAAATGAAATTTATAAGGATAACAAAAGTTATGCACAGTATCTTACCGGGTTGACTGGCTACAAAATGGCATCAGGTTTCGGTGGTGCAACATATTTTTATCATAATGAAAATAATATGGTGCCTGAAACTGCAGTTAAAATCTGTACCATACACGATTATGTTGCAATGAAACTTGCAGGACTTAGAGAGCCTGTAATGCACACGTCGGATGCAGCAAGTTACGGCTTGTTTGATATAAAAAACGGATGCTTTGATAAATGTGCAATTGAAAAAGCGGGACTCATCTTTGACATGTTCCCGTCAGTTACAGATGAAAACATGATTCTCGGCAAAAAGAACGGTGAAATTCCCGTAAGTGTCGCCATTGGTGACAATCAGGCGAGTTTTCTCGGTTCGGTCAGCGATATAGAAAAATGTCTTCTTGTAAATGTAGGAACAGGCAGTCAGATTTCTTTTTCAACAAAAGCAGAAAAAGCACCCTCAGGTCTTGAAATAAGACCTTGTGTTGGTGAAAATAAAATCATGGTCGGCTCATCCCTCTGCGGAGGCAGAGCATTTGCTTTGCTTGAAAAGTTTTTCCGTGAAACGGCAGAAATGGTAACAGGTGAAAAAGTAGATTCTGCATACAAAGGAATTGATTTATTCCTTGAAAAGACAGAGTCTGTTGAAAATCCTCTTGCTTTTTCAACTTTGTTCTGTGGTACAAGAGAAAATCCTGATGACAGAGCAAAGGTGGAAAATCTTGGAATTGATAATTTCACACCGGGACATTTCGTTTACGGAATAATGAATGGTATGGCAGAAGAACTTTATGAAATGTATGAAAAAGGTGTTTCTGTCTGCGAAGAAAGACCATGTATGCTTATCGCATCAGGTAACGGCATCAGAAAAAACAAAGCATTACAGCGTATTGTGTCGGGATATTTCGGCATGGATATAAAAATTCCCAAGCATAAGGAGGAAGCAGCATACGGAAGTGCTATTTTTTCCTTGACATCTGCCGGAATTTATGATACGATACAAAGTGCATTACAGTTAATTCAGTATGAAAATTAACTGAAAAATTTTTAAGGAGGAGAAATCCAAATGAAAAAAGTATTATCAATTTTCATGGCAATCGCAATGTTTGTCACAATGTTCAGCTTTTCTACAGTAGCATTTGCTGAAGAAAACGTGGAACCCGCAGCAAAAGAAGTAAAAAACGTGTATATCGGAGCAGCTAAAAACTTTGTTTACGCTGCAGACAAGAGCCGTCCGCCCCAGCTTGTAGAGGTTGAAAGCACACCAGGTTCACCCTGGAACTTTAATGTTTTCAATCCCGAAACACCTGTTGAAGGCGTTAGCAATAAGGTTAACCCTCCTGCATTTGTTGGCAATGTAGCTATCGACAAGGTTAACGGATATGTTGCATCAGGCGAATACTCAGAAGTTAACATTAATGTTACAGCATCAACAGAGTCATCAGTTCTCTTTAAAGATCTTAAAGGTACTGCTGAAACACCTATCGTTATCCTCACAATAGCAGGTGAACAGAACAAAATATTCAAAGGTGCAGCAACTCCTGCAATTTCTCTTGTGGATTGCGAATATGTTACAATTAAGAACATCGGTGTTTCATCACAGAGCAACGGTATTGTTGTTGAAGGTTGCTCAAATGTTGCAATCGAAAACGTAGCATTCACAAACGTTGGTTTTGTTGATTATCTCAGTCCTCAGCCTGTATTAGATGCAGAAGGTAAAGAAGTTAAGGATGAAGAAGGTAACGTTGTACAGGAAATCCCCAAAATGGATACAACTGCTATCGCTGAAAGAGGTTCATCCGTTTTCGTTGGTGCAAACTGTGACGGCGTAAAAGTTTCAGCTTGTTCATTCACAGACTGCCGTGCAGGTGTTGTAGCAGATAGCTCAGTTCTTGCAGAAGGTGACAAAGCATCAACAGGTGTTGAAGTTCTTGAATGTACTTTCACAAAAATGACTGACGTAGTAGTTTATGTAAACAAAACAGCTGACGTTTTGGTATCAGGCGGTTCAGTTACAGGTTCAGGTATCCTTGCTAATGCATCAGATTACAAAGCTGAAGTATCAGTAGCTAACTTCTATGCAAAAGATGCGCAGAACATCACAATCGAAAAAGTTTACTCAACAGATAACAAAGCATTCATCAATGCTGAAAACACAACAGGTAGAGTTCGTTACAACGTTTCAACTCGTGACGGTTCATCTTCAGTTGCAGCAGCAGAACTCAAAATCTACAACAACACATTCACAGAAGCAGTTTCACAGGATTTCGATGCAGTTGTTGAAAACAACATCTTCTGGATGGTTATCGGTGAAAAAGTTGCAGTAGAAAACGGTAAAAACAACTGCTACTACTGGACAAGTAAAGGCGACAGCGCATCAATCAGAAAGAATCCTCAGTTCGCATTTGCTTACACACCTGCAGATGAAGGCAAATCAGTAAAAGACAACTACATCCTTGCAGTTGGTTCTCCTTGCCTTAACGCTGGTGAAAAAGTTGAAGAAGACATGGGTAAAGAAGACTTCTACGGTAACAAAACAGCTGACAGCATCAACATCGGTGCTGACGCATTCGGTGTAGGTACAGCAACAGATCTTACATTTGCAAGTGATTTCGTTGATTTCTTCAACTACATCT
>JAZRNJ010000006.1:0-4868 GCA_045648125.1 Acutalibacteraceae bacterium | reverse complement strand
TAGAATAAAATTCCTTAACTTGCAAAATAATAAAAATAAAAACTGCAAGCGAGGAACTGTATGAAAATTTCAAGTGATGTAAAAAAAAACCGAGAGCTTTTTCACCAAATTCTTCCCGTTGGAAAAAGCTTTGATATTATTGAACGTGAAATAGTTATAGCTGAACGCATAAGCTACATGTATTTCATTGATGGCTTTGTAAAAGACGGTGTAGTGGCAAAGCTTATAAACTTTTTACTTGGTCTTACACCTGATAAACTTAAAAATATAAAAAGTGCTCAGGATTTTGCAGCACATTTCGTTACCTATGTTGAGGTAGACGTGACAGATGATGTAGACAAAATCATGCAGATGTATCTGTCAGGTGCAACTGTTTTAGTTATTGACGGTTTTTCGGAAGCTATCGTAATTGATGCAAGAACTTATCCTGCAAGAAGTACTGAAGAACCTGAAAAAGAAAAGGTATTGAGGGGCTCCCGTGACGGTTTTGTGGAAACTGTGGTGTTTAACACAGCACTCTTAAGACGTAGAATACGTGACCCTAAATTTACTGCGGAAATTGTCAATGTTGGCAATCGCTCAAAAACTGATATAGTTATAACGTATATAGCGGATATTGTAGATGAAAAAATGCTTGAAAACATTAAAAACAGATTAAAAAATATCGACGTGCGGTCCCTTACAATGAATCAGGAAAGCCTGGCTGAATGTCTTATCCGACGGAAGTGGTATAATCCTTTTCCTAAGGTAAGATACACAGAGCGTCCTGATATTGCGGCGGCTTGTGTACTGGAAGGAAGTATAGCAATACTTGTGGATAATGACCCGTCGGCATTGCTTTTGCCAAGCTCTATATTTGATTTTATTCAGGAAGCTGACGACTTTTATTATCCTCCTGTTGTAGGTGGATACATGAGAATTATCAGAAATCTGGTGTTTTTTTCAACACTTATCCTTACTCCCTTGTGGCTTTTGCTTATACAGAATTTAGAGAGCTTACCAACCTGGCTTCAGTTCATAAGAATAGCTGAACCAAATGAAGTGTCTCCAATAGTTCAGCTTTTGATATTGGAAATTGCCGTAGACGTACTGCGATTTGCATCTGTTAACACACCAAATATGATGGGAAACTCATTAAGTATTATTGGAGCGTTAATTTTAGGTGATTTTGCCATACAGTCAGGGTGGTTTGTGCCTGACACCATACTGTATATGTCAATTGTTGCAATAGCGAGCTTTTCTCAGGCAAATATCGAGCTTAATTACGCTTTTAAATTTATGAGAATTCTGACCTTAATTCTTACGTACTTTTTAGATTTGGCAGGTTTTATTTTAGGGCTTTTGATATCCGTGGTTTTAATTGCTACCAATAGGACCGTAACGGGAAAAGGTTACCTCTATCCGTTGATACCTTTTAATTACCACGATTTTAAGTATAAATTCCTGCGTCTGAAAATTCGTTCAAAGGAAAAAACTGTAATAAAAAAGTAAAATTATAATAATTGACTATTGTACCTTTCGTATGTTATAATTTATGATGTCATAAAATAGATTGTATTTTATAAGAAAAATTATAACATATGGAGGTACAATTATGCGTAAGACAAAAAGAATAGTATCATTGCTTATTACAGTTGCAATGATGCTTACAATGGTTCTTCCTATGACAGTGTCAGCAGCATTTTCTGATGTTCCCGCAAGTCATCACTATTACGATGCTATCACAAACCTGTCATCGGAAGGAATTTTAGATGGTATGGGCGACGGCACATTCGCACCTGAATCCCCTGTAACAAGAGCACAGTTTACAAAGATTATCTGTTATGCTCTTTCAGTAGGTAATCTTACATATTCAGAAGAAGAAAGATCAATCTTTACTGATCTTGCTCCCGAGCACTGGGCAGCAAACAATATCGTTACAGCTTACAAACAGGGCATCATCAATGGTATGGGCGACGGAACATTTGCGCCAGAAGCAGGTGTACAGTACGAACAGGCTGTTAAGATGGTTGTTTGTGCTTTGGGTTATTCACAGACTCGTGCAGAAGCTTTGGGTGGCTATCCCGGTGGTTACATGAGTCTTGCTAACCAGGCTAAAATTTTAAAGGGCATTACAGATGCAAAAATGTACGAAGTAATGAACCGTGGCGCAGTAGCACAGTTAATTGACAATATGTTGGATGCAGAACAGATTCAGGATGGTCAACCCTCAGGTTCACTTCGTGAAGAAGTAAGCACAAGCAAAAAATATGAAGGTCAGGTGGTTGCAGGCTACGGCGTAGCTTTATATGATGATGTAGAACTCAACGCTTGCCGCAAAAATGAAATTTTGGTGGGTTCTAAAGCTTTTGATATCAGTGAACTTAAAGGCTTTGATATCTATAACTATTTAGGCAGAAGTGTTACAGTTTACTACGAAGAAGAGTCTGGTGTTACAGTTGATGTGGCTTCAAGCATTGCTCTGCAGCCCAGAAAGAACGAAACAGTAAAGATTGAACTCGATATGATTTATGATTATGATGCATCTTCTATCGAGTACTATACAAATGAAGAGCGTACAGAAACAGAAACAATTAATTACCAGACAAGTGCTAAAGTTCTCTGGAACGGTCAGCCTGATGCAAGGAATTTAAATGACTTGTTATATTTAGATACAGATCCTACAGAAGCAGTAAAACGAAATGAAGACAAGGCTGGTTACATCACATTAGTGAGCTCACAGACAAATCAGTCTGCTGATGTTGTATTCTTGAAGACATACGACACAATGGTTGTACAGTCAGTGGATACAAAGAATTACAAAGTATCAGGTAAGAATACATACACATCAGGTATTGTGCTTGATGTAACAGACAGAACAAAGAATGTTACAATTAAATCAAACGGCTCAGATTATGCTTTTTCATCAATTAGAACAAACCACATTCTTTCTATTTCAAAGAGTGCTGACGAAAAAGTTATTGAAGTTTTAGTTTCAACAAAAACAGCAAGCGGTACTATTGAATCAGCAAGCGGTACAATAGCAACAACACCCGTAGCACCCGAAGAATTCAAGCTCAACACGGGCAATACAATATACACAGTTTCACCTGATGTTTATGCTGAACCCGGAAGCGTGTTGGAAGTTGGTAAGCATGTAACAATAAGCCTTGATGCATTTGGTAAAGTTGCAAGATACATAGTAACAGCAGAATCAGCTTACAACCATGGTTATATTGCATCGCTTGAAGAAAAGGGAACATCATCAAATCCTGAAATTTGGGTTATGGTGTACAAGCCCCTTGCGTCTAACTCGACATTGACAGGCGAAATTTATCAGTTTGCCGATAGAGTAAAAATCAACGGCACAAACTACAATGTTGAAGACAGAAAAGGCGATATCTTAACTAATTTATTAACCAGCGCAAATACATTTAATGCAGGCACAACAGTAAATGATACAGGCGATGTTTATGCTCAGCCTATCAGTTACACATTAAATAGTCAGGATCAGATTAATGCAATCTTAACAGGTACTGTAGCATCGGCTCCTGTAAGTGACAATACAACAAAGCTTAATCTTATCAACAATGTATCAGGTATAGCTTGTACAGTTGATGGATCAACATTCGGTCAGTACAGAATTACAGGTTCAACACCTGTTATCTACATTCCTGCTGACAGAGCGGTAGGTACATATTCATCTAAAACAAACAATCTGTTTGAAGCAGGCAAAACATACTATGCACAGTTTGCAAATACTTCAACAGCAGGTGTTGTAGGTTGTATATACCTCTACGGTGTAGCAGAAGGTTCATTAGGCGCTACAATTACTGATGAAAACAAGCCCTTAATCGTAAAGGAAAAGGGGGCAGTAATTTATAAGGATACTGAAACAACAAAGATGACACTTATCGATGTTACAGACGGCTCTGAAGTTACCTGCTACGAAGATGTGGAGGATATTGATTTCTTAGAGGTTGGCGACGTTATTCGTCTGGCGATTGGTGCGGATGATTATGTTGAAGATGTAGAAGTACTTGCTGACCTTGGAACAGTTGCATCAGACAAGATAGCAAATGCAGATCCTGTTGTACCTCCTTCATTCGACTATGATGGTAACTACTGGTTCAGAGGGGAAAATGAAACAACAGATGATGTAACAGCAGATTTCCGTGTGCTTCTTGCTACGGTATATGCTAAGGGAAGTGGCACATTACTGGCTACACCCGGTTACACAGCAGCAGATGCAGGCAACGAATCAGTTGTAGCAGCAGATACAGTTCCTGTATATAAGATTGATATTGATGCTACAGAAAACCTAAGAATTTCAACAGGTTCTATGATTGATGTTGCCACAGCTTATCCGGATCCAAGTGCTGCGTCAAGAGTTCTTATTTACATGGTTGAAGGCGTTGCAAAGGCAGTAATTATTTTCGAATAATTCATAAAACTTAAGAGGTCGGCTTTGCCGACCTCTTTTTTGTTGTATATGTTGAAATATGACAGGCTATGTGATACGATACAATTATGGCGGTATATGTTTTTTGAAATGGTTGTTCAAAATTACGTACCAATACTGTGATTAATGGGTATTTGGAAATATCATACCTGCCATCAACAACTATGTTTGTGATGAAATATTATTCTTTAGTAAACGGATAGTGGATTGAACTTTTTGGATTTAAGGTATAAAATAACTCTGGGAGGTGGAAAAAATGGATTTATCGAAAGCAGGAAAGTTGATTGCAGGGCTACAGTGTGAAAAGGGGCTTACACAAAGGATGTAGAACAAAAATTAGGCGTTTGTGCAAAAACTGTTTCAAAATGGTAAATAGTATACAAGTCTTATTTCACGGCTATAAAAGTGTGTGAGTAATTTGTTGTTT
>JAZRNJ010000005.1:0-9923 GCA_045648125.1 Acutalibacteraceae bacterium | reverse complement strand
GTCGCAGACCCGAAATCATTCATTAAAATAATATCGTAGGGCGAGGGCTTGCTCTCGCCGTAAAATCCGATAAAACTGACGGCAGGACCAAGGCCCTGCCCTACGGTGTAAAAATAAATTTACAGGTAAATTATAATTTATCGGTGTGTTTCAGTTTCAGCCTCCCCTTGAAAATGCAAGGGGAGGTGTCAAAATCTATGATTTTGACGGAGGGGATTTTTCGTTGAAAATTATAATTTATTTGTGAATTATAGCTTGTGTGATAACAAAAAACCATCCTCTGAAAAGGGGATGGTTTTACGCTGAAATTATTTATTTGTAACGATGAAAGTCATTCTTTCCTGAATTGAAGGACCACCGTGACCTGTTTTAAATCCGCCGTGGTCAGAAGTGATGATGATAAGCCAGTCTTCTGTAGCGTAAGTTTCTCTCTCTTCAATTGCGTTCAGTGTTCTGTAAGCAAGAACATCGTTAATTCTGAAACCTACTTTGTAAATGGGGTTGTTAGTTGAGAAACCGAATGAATGACCTGCATGGTCAGTACCTTCATAAATTGCAAAAATGAAATCTGAACAGTCTTTTTCTTTCAGATTTTTAATTGCTGTGTTTGCTGAGTTTGTGTCAGAATTGCAAAGGTTGAATGAAACATCAAGACCTTTTTCTTCGCAGTAAGCTTTTTCAAGGTTGTATGTAGCGTTGTCAGTTGAAAAATGACCGTCCCATGAAGTTATAAATGAAGCTGAGTCAATTACTTTTTCTTCTGTAAGAGAAGTGAGGAGAGTTTTGTACTCTGTTGATTTTGTAATTCCGTTACCTGTGATACCTGTTTTGTCAGCCCACTGACCTGTGAGGATTGAGCACCAACCGGGAGCAGTTGAAGTGTCCTGAGTGTTTGTTTCGGGATAGTTCACACCACCGCAGTATAAAAGGGCCGGTGATGCACCGTTATCAAGCATTTTTCTGATACCGGAATCTTTACCTTCTGCAAAAGTGAGAGCATCTGCACGGCATCCGTCGTAACCGATGATTATTGCTTTTTTCTCTGTTTTGCCTTCGGGAAGAGCAGATGTGAAATGATTTTTTACCATTTTGTAAAGTTCAGTCTGGGGCTTTGCAGTTTCAATTGTGTTTTCATAACCGATTGAAGCAACTGTTTCTCTGTATGCTTCTTCTGTGTCCTTTGCATCCTGAGAATATATACCAAGTAAAGCGGGTATTATAAGGATGGCTGTGAGAATTTTTGTGAAAAATGTCATGATATAATCTCCTTGCATAATATGATATAAATATTATATTTCACTTTTTATGTTTCTTCAATGAGCAATTTGAACATAAAAGATTTTGTAATTTGTATATTTTGTCAAAAAGCCCGAAAAGTAAAAGTATAACTTTGTTTAACATTAATTTTGCAAGTGTTGACACGAAAACTTGCAAGTGCTATAATATAAGAAATAACATGGTTAATTTTTTAACAGTATTTGTTCACGGCTTATGTTGTGGGCATTTTATATTTTGAAAGGAGAATATATATGGAAAACTATTCATCGTTTCTTACTCTTATCGGTTCAGTAATTGCCATCGTTTTTGCAATTATTATGACGAAAAAAGTCATGAAATACTCCGAGGGTTCAGAAAAAATGCAGAAAATTGCACAGTCAATCAGAGAAGGTGCAAACGCATATCTCAAAAGGCAGTATACTGTGGTTGCAATTTTCTTTGCAGGTATGTTCCTGATACTTGGTGTTATGGCACTTGCAAATCTTCTTACACCTTATGTTCCTTTCGCATTCCTTACGGGAGGATTTTTCAGCGGACTTTCAGGATTTATCGGAATGAAAATCGCAACTGCATCAAATGCAAGAACAGCAAATGCATGTCAGGAAGGTCTCAACAAAGGTCTCAGAGTGGCTTTCAGTGCAGGTTCGGTTATGGGCTTTACTGTAGTAGGTCTTGGTCTTTTTGATATTTCGCTCTGGTTCATTCTTCTCAAATTTGTGTTCAAACTTGAAGTTTCTGAAATTACAAGTGCAATGCTCACTTTCGGTATGGGTGCTTCATCAATGGCACTTTTTGCAAGAGTAGGCGGAGGCATTTTCACAAAAGCTGCAGACGTCGGTGCAGACCTTGTAGGTAAAGTTGAAGCAGGTATTCCCGAAGATGACCCCAGAAACCCTGCAGTTATTGCAGATAATGTGGGCGATAACGTTGGTGACGTTGCAGGTATGGGTGCAGACCTTTACGAATCTTATGTAGGTTCAATAATTTCTGCAATGGCTCTGGGTGTTGCTGCTTTCGCAGGTGACATAAAAGCAGCATCTCTTCCCATGGTACTTGCAGCAGTAGGTGTTATCTGTTCAATTATAGGCTCTTTCTTTGTTAAAACAGGTGAAAAAACAGAACAGAAACTTCTTCTGAAAGCATTGAGAAAAGGTACAAACCTCAGTGCAATTCTCATTGCAGTCCTTTCTTTCCCCATTGTATGGTTTGTTATGGGTAAAGATAATATAAGCCTCTATTTCTCAATTCTTTCAGGTCTTGTTGCAGGTGTTGCAATCGGTTTTTCAACTGAGTATTTTACATCAGACACATACAAACCTACAAGAAACCTTGCTAAAAAATCAGAAACAGGCTCAGCCACAATCATCATCGGCGGTGTAGGTCTGGGTATGATGTCAACTGCAGTTCCCATTCTTATTATTGCAGCGTGTGTTATTGCAGCATATTACTTTGCAGGTGGATTTACAAGCGGTGCTGCCGGTCTCTACGGTGTGGCAGTTGCAGCGGTAGGTATGCTTTCAACTCTCGGTATCACACTTGCAACAGATGCTTACGGTCCCGTTGCAGATAATGCAGGAGGTATTGCGCAGATGGCAGGACTTCCTGAAGAAGTAAGAGAAAGAACAGACGCTCTCGATTCTCTCGGTAACACAACTGCAGCAACAGGTAAAGGCTTTGCAATCGGCTCAGCGGCTCTTACAGCCCTTGCACTTATTGCTTCATATAAAGACCAGGTTGTGAAAGTTATTTCTCAGCTTGGCACAGGAGAAACAATCGACCTTTCAATTATGAATCCTACAGTTCTTATCGGTTTGTTTATCGGTGCATGTCTGCCCTTTGTTTTTGCAGCCCTTACAATGAACTCAGTAGGCAAAGCAGCAGAAAGCGTTGTTGTGGAAGTACGCAGACAGTTCAGAGAAATCAAAGGAATTATGACAGGTGAAACTGATGCAGACTATGCTTCATGTGTTGACCTTTGCACAAAAGCAAGTCTTAAAGAGATGCTTCTTCCTACAGTAACGGCAGTTATTGTTCCCATAGTAACAGGTCTTGTTTTCGGTTACAACGGAGTTATCGGAATGCTTGCAGGTGCTACTGCAACAGGTTTCCTTATGGCGATTTTCATGTCTAATTCAGGCGGTGCATGGGACAACGCAAAGAAATATATTGAAAGCGGGGAATTCGGTGGAAAGGGTAGCCATAACCACAAAGCAGCAGTTGTGGGCGATACGGTAGGTGACCCCTTCAAAGATACATCTGGTCCCTCAATCAATATCCTCATCAAACTCCTTTCAATGGTATCAATTGTTTTCGCATCGCTTGTTGTGAATTATCATATTCTGTGATAATTTTCAACGAAAAATCCCCTCTGTCGTGTTATAATTTGACGAGCAAATTATAACAGTGATATTTGGCTTCGCCAAGTGATATTGCTGACGCAGTGATATATTTGCTTCGCAAATGTGATATGTTGTCTTGCGACAACGTTGTGGGTCTGCGACGCTATTATTTTTAACGAAAAATCCCCTCTGTCACTTCGTGACATCTCCCCTTGCATTTTCAAGGGGAGCCTTAAACTGAAACTCGGCGATAAATTAACGGTTTTATCGTAGGGCGAGGGCTTGCTCTCGCCGTAAAAATACAATAAACCTGACGGCAGGACCAAGGCCCTGCCCTACGATATCAAAATAAACTCCACATATAAATTTACGGTAAATGAAATTATCGGAAAAACTATAATCCTACATTCTGCACCTGATGATTTCACAACTCAGCCCTCAGGAAATGCAGGAACAAAAATTGCTTGTGGTGTAATTAAATAGTTTCAAAGGGACGGATGAAATCCGTCCCTTTTTGTGTGAGATAAAACTCAGTTTTTTGTTGACAAAATTAATGTTTTTGAATATAATTAGTTAGATAACTAAATAATTATATTTGTTGAAAAACCGAGCAGGGGGCGATGCCCACATCGACCCGATTAAAATCACATAAAAACCCTTTGGGACGATGTGGGCATCGTCCCCTACAAATGAACAATAAATACATATAAATTATAATTCAAGGAGTTTTTTTATGAGCGACAAACCTCATCATATCAATTCATCAGCTCTGACTGATTTCAACAAGCTGACAGAGGGTATGCTTTTCAATGACATTTCCCGTCTTTTTGATGCACGTGTCAGACGTGAAACAGAAAGAGCAGGTTTCCCTCAGGGGTACAGAAGAATTGTTTTTCATCTTTCCCACAATGATAAACTGACGCTGAACGAACTTGCAAAACTTACTCACATGAAAGCTCCTTCAATCAGCGTTCAGCTCCAAAAAATGGAGCAGGAAAAACTTATAACAAGGGAAAGTGACGAAAATGATTTGAGAAAAAGTTACATTTCTCTCACGGAAAAAGGAAGAGAATGTGAAAAATTTTTCATTTCAAAATGTAAGGAAACTGAAAAAGTCATGTTCGGAAATTTTTCAAGTGATGAAATGAAAATTCTCAAAGGTTATCTGGAAAAGATAACGGAAAATCTGATTACTGACATGGAGGAACACAGATGAAACTTATTAAATATATGAAGCCTTATTGGTTTTTTGCCATTATGACGCCACTTACCATGATAGGCGAAGTTTTTATTGACCTGATGCTTCCCACACTCATGTCAACAATTGTTGACGACGGTGTACTGGGCCACGATTTTGAACTGATTGTAAGAACAGGTCTTATAATGCTTGGACTTGCTTTTGTGGGTGGTCTTTGCGGTGTAGGTTCTTCTGCTTTCAGCGGTGCAACTTCTCACTCTTTCAGCAGAGACCTGAGAAACGATGCTTTCTCAAAAGTTATGGACCTGTCTTTTCAGCAGACAGATAAATTCACAACAGGTTCTCTTGTTACAAGAATGACAACAGACATCAACCTTATCCAGCAGTTTGTTGACCTTGCATTGAGAATGTTTGTACGTTCTTTTATGATGTCGGTGGGCGGTATAATAATGATGCTCAGACTCAATGTTGACTTCGGCATTGTACTTGCAGTTGCTCTTCCCATTGAACTTGTTGCAATGCTCATTATTGTAGGCAAATCTTCTCCTCTTTTCAAAACTGTTCAGAAAAAACTTGATAAAGTAAACAGCGTTGTTCAGGAAAATGTTTCAGGTGCAAGAGTGGTAAAAGCTTATGTCCGTGAAAAATTTGAAACAGAACGTTTCTCTTTGGCCAATGATGACCTGACTGCAACTACACTCCGTGTTCAGAAACTTATGGCAATTCTCGGTCCTGTGCTGACAATTGTACTCAACGTTTCAGTTGTTGCAATTATTTTCATCGGTGGTGAAAAAATTGAAAGCGTTGCCTCGGAAATGAAAGTAGGCGCTGTTATGGCAGCAATTACATACATCACTCAGATACTTCATGCATTTACTATGGTCAGCATGATGTCACAGTCTGTGACCAGAGCAAAGGCATCTGCTGACAGAATAAACGAAATTCTCGAAACCGAAGCCGTTATTAAAACAGGTGACAAAAAAATAGAGTCAATTGACGAAATTGAATTTGAAAATGTTGACTTTTTCTATCCCGGATTTGAGGGTAAAACCGTACTCAGTAATTTAAATCTGAAAATTAAAAAGGGTGAAAACATTGCCATTCTCGGTGCTACGGGTTCAGGTAAAACTTCACTTGTAAATCTTATTCCACGCTTTTACGATGTATCGTCAGGCTCACTTAAAATTAACGGAATTGATGTAAGGGAACTTGACCTTCATACACTCAGAAGTAAAATAAGCATCTGTATGCAGAAAACTGAACTTTTCTCAGGTACAGTCAATTCCAACATCCGTTGGGGTGACGAAAACGCAGAGCAGGATGAAATCACTACTGCCTCTGACATCGCAGAAGCACGTGAATTTATTGAAAAAATGCCTGATTCTTACGAGGGTTATGTTGCAGAAAAAGGTGCTTCACTTTCAGGGGGACAGAAGCAGAGACTTTCTATTGCACGAGCAATTCTGAAAAAACCTGATGTTCTCATTTTTGATGACAGCACATCTGCCCTTGACCTGTCAACAGAGGCAAAACTCCGTCAGAAACTTTTTGCAAAGTTAAAGGGAACTACGGTTATTACAATTGCACAGAGAATTGCAAGTGTTAAAAACTGCGACAGAATTGCAGTAATTGATGACGGAAATCTTGTTGCAATAGGTTCTCATGATGAACTTCTTGAAACAAGTGAAGTTTACCGTGATATTTACGATTCACAGATGAAGAAGGGAGATGTTGTAAATGCCTGAAATTAAAAACGCACCTCCCAAAAGAGAAGAAAAAATCGGCGGTCCTATGGGAAGACCCGGCAGAGGTCCCGGACCTGTAATGCACGTTGAAAAAGCAAAAAACACAAAAGGTACACTGAAAAAACTTCTCTCTTACATCGGCTCAAGCAAATATCTTTTCATTTCTCTTGCTGTTATAATGGTTGTGATTACTGCACTTAACCTTATTGCACCTGCACTTCAGCAAAAGGCAATTGACCTTATCACTCTTGAGGGAAACAGGCTGACAGTTGACAGACCCGAGTTTCTGAAAACACTTGTAATACTCCTTATAACTTACGGAATTTCTGCATTGTTCATTTACCTTCAGGGACTTTTCTCCGCAAAACTTTCTACTGCAACTGTAAGGAAACTCCGATACGACCTTTTTGCAAAGCTTGTAAAACTACCTATAAAATATACTGACACCCACAATCACGGCGACATCATGAGCCGAATGACAAACGACGTTGAAAACATTTCAAACACAATTTCATCTTCTGTGGGCGCTCTTATTTCTGCTGTTCTCAGCGTTATGGGTTCAATTGTCATAATGGTGCTTTATTCACCTCTTATGACACTCATAAGTGTACTTACAGTTGTACTGACTATTGTTGTGAGCACAAATATGTCAAAGTACATGCGCCGTTTTTACAAAGAACAACAGACTGTTCTTGGTGAAATGAACGGTCATGTTGAAGAAATGGTAACGGGCTACAAAACTGTTGTTGCATTTTCAAAACAACAGAAATCAAAGGATGAATTCAACTCAATTTCATCACACTTCCGTAAAGTTGCAATAAAAGCACAGGTACTCAGCGGTTGTATGGGACCTCTGATGAACATTATTTCAAACCTGAGCTTTATTCTTGTTGCACTTTCAGGTGCGTATTTTGCTTTTAAAGCATCACCCATCGGCGGTGTATGGTCTCCTGACGGAATAATTACCGTTGGTGTTATTCAGGCTTTTATCCTTTATTCAAGACAGTTATCACGCCCTATCAACGAAATCGCAAACCAGTATGCACAGATTCAGAACTCCATTGCAGGTGCAGAAAGAATTTTTGATGTTATGGATGCAGAACCTGAAAAAGAAGAAATAAAAACTTCTTTCGATGCGGAAAAAGTTAAAGGCGATATCTCTTTCAGAAACATTCATTTCGGATACAACAAAGAAAAAACCGTTCTCAAAGATTTCTCCCTTGATGTGAAACAAGGTCAGAAAATTGCCATTGTAGGTGCTACAGGTTCAGGTAAAACAACAATTGTAAATCTCCTTACACGTTTTTATGACATTGACAGCGGTGAAATTACAATTGACGGAAAAAGCATTTTTGATATCCCGAAAGACGAACTGAGAAAGACCATTGCAATCGTTCTTCAGGATACAGTTCTTTTCAGCGAAACAATTGAAAGCAACATCCGTTACGGAAACCTTGAAGCAACTGAAGAAGATGTTATAAATGCAGCAAAAACAGCAAACGCTGACAGATTTATCACCAGACTTAAAGACGGTTATCAGACACGCCTTTCTGAGGGAGGAAGCAATCTCAGTCAGGGTCAGAGACAGCTTCTTTCAATTGCACGTGCAGTCCTTGCAAATCCGAAAATTCTCATTCTTGACGAGGCAACATCATCTGTTGACACAAGAACGGAAATGAGAATACAGTCTGCAATGGTAAAACTTATGGAAAACAGAACAAGCCTTATCATTGCCCACAGACTTTCAACTATCCGTGATGCAGACAAAATTATCGTTATTGAAAACGGCACAATTGCAGAAAGCGGAAATCACGAAGAACTCCTTGAGAAAAAAGGTTGTTACTACAGACTTTACAATAATCAGTTCGCAGGAATTGAAACGTAAAACTACATAAAAAAAGTGGCTGATAAAAAATCAGCCACTTTTGTTTTGTTTAATTATACTCTCTGTTTTGCTTCTTCGTACATTGAAAAAATATCATCAAGGTGAGAATAATTTTCCATCTGCACAAGCATTTTTTCTGCTTCAAGATAAGGTTTGGCAGCAACTGAGAAGTTTGTAATTCTGTCTGATTCTGCTTTTTCCTTTGCCTTGAGAGATTTCTTTTCTGCTTTGAGTTCGTTAATTTTAGCTTTGACTTCTGCTTTATCCACATGAGCACCTGATTTTTTTGAATCAGCAAGTGACTGATAAAGTGCTTTCATTTCAACGTCAATTGCATCTTCTCTTTCGTAGTAGCCCTGAATGATGTTATAGTCAGGCTTCTCGAAGTTTTCACCATTTGCATAGTGCTTTTTAATCATTGCATAAGCGTATTTTTTCTTCTTTGCAGTTTCAAGAGCAAGAGCACGAGTTTCTTTTTCCACAGAATTTGTTTTGGGCATTGCCTTTGCATTTCTGATTTCTTCATTAATTTCACTCATATTCATGCTGAGAAGTCCCTGAAGACCGCTGCTGTAAACTGCTTTCCACTGAGGAACAAGACCTGAATAAACAGGGCTTGAGAATTTATCAAGTTCTTCACAGACAAACTTTGAAATGTCAATTTCGTCGTTATATTCTACGTCTGCTTTGTAAGTTTTCTTTGCTTCTTTTTTCTCTGCCTTACCCGAAACAGATTTGTATGCTTTTTTGTCAACTGCTCTGGGAGTTTTCACTGCCATTTCTTTTGCAGCTTTGATAAGTTCAACTGTTTCTGTAAGGTCTTTATCTTTCAGAACACCGTTGCCGAAGTCTTCAAACAACGCACGTACTTTAAGAACTCTGATAACAGATTTCTGCTTTTTCTCGTTGAAGTCGTACCAGAAATAAGGAATAACATTCATCAATGCGCCGAATGCTGAGAAGAGAATAAGCACATGAAGAAGAGGCAAGAGGATGTCAGGGTCGTACAAAGCTGAATATGAGTTTGTGTAGTTATCCTGACCCTGAGCAAACTGCTCCTTAAGAATCTCGCCAACTGTTTTACCGTCGCCAAGTATTCTGTTAAGGATTTCGGGACGTGATGTAACAAGCTTTGCATTACCTTTAGTAAGTCCGCCGTTTTCGTAAATTCTGGGAATAACGGAGGATGTTATAAGAGTTATAACAGTACCTATTGTAGCAACTGCGGCAAACGTGCCGTCGATTCGCTCGCCCGTTTTATATTGCTGATAATCACGGATATCTGCCTGAATTGCAGGGTTGAGAATGTGCATAAACGAACCCATAAGAGCATTGAACCACAGACAGCCCATTATGAGCCATATTGTAGCGCCGTTAAGTTCATTCAGGAACGGCAACATCATAAGAATAAAAAGAATATTGAAAATATTCGTTACAACAAGAACCGCTTTCTTACCCCACTTACGTACACAGAAGGG
>JAZRNJ010000004.1:0-4937 GCA_045648125.1 Acutalibacteraceae bacterium | reverse complement strand
CGTCTTTTCGCATTGCCTTAACGGTTTCACGGGCAATGATTTTTCCGCCGATACCAATCTGGATGGGGATTTCAAACATCTGGCGGGGGATATGCTCCTTGAGCTTTTCGGCAATCTTTCTTGCCTTTGAATATGCTTTGTCAGCGTGGATAATGAAAGAAAGTGCATCAACAACATCGCCGTTGAGAAGCACATCGAGTTTAACAAGATTTGATTTTCTGTAGTCTGTTACTTCATAGTCAAACGAAGCGTAGCCCCTTGTTCTCGATTTGAGAGAATCGAAGAAGTCATAGATGATTTCGTTAAGGGGGAGCTCATAATGAATATCAACACGCTCGGGTGTGATGTAATCCATATTCTTGAAAACGCCGCGTCTGTCCTGACAAAGGTCCATAATTGAACCGACATATTCTGTGGGAGAATAAATGTGTGCATTTGTGATAGGCTCTTCACAGTGGTCAATGTATGCAGGGTCGGGATAATGTGTGGGGTTGTCAATTTCAACTACTGAACCGTCAGAAAGATATATTTTATAAATAACACTGGGAATTGTTGTTACAAGGTCAAGGTCGTATTCACGCTCAAGTCTTTCCTGAATAATTTCAAGATGAAGAAGTCCTAAGAAACCACATCTGAAACCAAAACCAAGTGCACCCGATGTTTCAGGTTCATAAGAAAGTGCAGCGTCATTTAGCTGAAGTTTTTCAAGTGCATCACGCAAAGCTTCGTAATCAGCACCATCAGCAGGGTAAACACCGCAATATACCATGGGTTGTACTTGTCTGTAACCCGGAAGAGGTTCCGAGGCAGGACATGATGCAAGAGTTACTGTGTCACCTACACGTGCATCGCTTACAGTTTTGATTGAAGCAGTAATGTAACCAACTTCACCGGAAGTGAGTTCTTTTGCACTTTCCATCTGCTGTGCTCTCATGTAACCAACGTCAACAACAGTAAATTCAGCACCTGTTGCCATCATTCGCATTGTGTCACCGGCTTTGATTTTACCGTCAACAATTCTTACATATACGATAACACCTCTGTAACTGTCGTAAACAGAGTCGAAGATAAGTGCACGTAAAGGTTTTGAGTCATTATCTTCAGGAGCAGGGATGTCTGCAACAATTCTCTCCAAAACCTGTTCAACATTTTCACCTGTTTTTGCACTGACTCGAGGTGCATTTTCACAGTCAAGACCAATAACATCTTCAATTTCTGCAGAAACTCTGTCAGGGTCTGCAGAAGGAAGGTCAATTTTGTTAATAACGGGAACAAGTTCAAGATTATGGTCAAGGGCAAGGTAAGTGTTTGCAAGAGTCTGCGCTTCAATGCCTTGTGATGCGTCCGTTACAAGGATTGCACCTTCGCAAGCTGCAAGTGAACGTGAAACTTCGTAGTTGAAGTCAACGTGACCGGGAGTGTCAATGAGGTTGAGGACATATTCCTGACCGTCCTGAGCCTTGTAATTAAGTTTTACAGCGTGAGCTTTGATTGTAATACCACGTTCCTTTTCAAGGTCCATGTCATCAAGAATCTGCTCTGTCATTTCTCTTTTCGAAACAGAATCTGTAATTTCAAGAAGTCTGTCAGCAAGAGTAGATTTGCCGTGGTCAATATGTGCAATGATAGAAAAATTCCTTATATTTTCTTTTTTCAAGTTTATCACCTTAAAATTATCTGAGTTTATGAATGAATAATCCGCTTAAAAGTTTTGGTTCAAACCATGTTGATTTTGGAGGCATAACTTTTCCTGCGTCAGCAATTGACATCAGGTCGTCGAGTGTTGTGGGGAACATTGAAAATGCAATTTTCATGTCACTTGAAACTCTTCTTTCAAGTTCTTTAAGACCTCTTATACCACCGACAAAGTCAATTCTTTTGTCTGTTCTCGGGTCTGTAATGCCAAGAATGGGGGAAATAAGATTGTTCTGAAGAATTGAAACGTCAAGTCTGTCAACAGGGTCTTCTTCGTCAAAAATTCCTATTTTAGCAGTGAGTTTGTACCAACAGTCCTCCATGAAAAGTCCGAAAGTATGTTTTTCAGTTGGCTTGAAAGGTTCGTCAGATGACTTCTTTTCAACGTCAAACTTCTCACTGATTTTATTTAAAAATTCTTCTTCTTCAAGTCCGTTTAAGTCTTTGATAACTCTGTTGTAATCCATGATTTCAAGGTCAGAGTCTGCAAAAAGTACTGCAAGAAAGAAGTTGAATTCCTCTGTACCGTCAAACCCGGGATTTTCTTCTCTTCTTTTTATACCCACTTTGGCTGCAGATGCACAGCGATGATGTCCGTCTGCGATATAGTAATCACCGGCATCTGACAGCATGTTTTCAAGGTCTGAAATGAGGCTATTATCACTTATTTCCCAAACCGTCTGCTGCACATTATCGCTTTCAAAATCATACAGAGGAGAATTTTCTTCGCAGTAAGATTTTATAAATGAAGAAATTTCACTTTTATGTCTGTATGTGAGGAAGATAGGGCCTGTATTTGCATCGCATGTATCAATGTGACGTATTCTGTCTTCTTCTTTGTCTGCACGTGTGAATTCGTGACGTTTTATTTTTCCTTCAATATAATCGTCAATTGAAGCAGCACCTACAATACCTGTCTGTGCTCTGCCATTCATAATCTGACGGTAGATGTAATATTTTGCGTCAGTATCGTCAATGCAGATGTTGTCTGTGACTAATTTTTCAAGGTTTTCTTTTGCTTTGTTATAAACTTCGTCTGAATAGAGATAAGTGCCTTCCGGTAAATCAATTTCTGCCTTGTCAACGTGAAGGAATGAGTACGGGTTGCCTTTTACCATTTCTCTTGCTTCTTCACTATTCATAACATCATAGGGAAGTGCTGCAACTTTATCTGCAAACTGAGGCAACGGTCTGATTGCTTTTAAGGGTCTGAATATTGCCATTTCAGTTACCTGCCTTTTCATTAAAATCTTTATATTCACCGCTTAAAATGTTTTCCCACCAAGCAGTATTTTCTTTGTACCATTTAAGTGTCAGGGCGATTCCTGAATCAAAATCTGTTTCAGGGTACCAGCCAAGTTCATCTTTGATTTTCTGCGGGTCAATAGCATATCTCATGTCATGACCGGGTCTGTCAGTAACATAAGTGATGAGTTCTTCTCCTTTGCCGAGAGTCTGAAGAATTGTTTTAACAACTTCAAGATTTGTTCTTTCGTTATGACCGCCGATATTATAAACTTCACCGATTTTTCCGTTTTCAAGAATCATGTCAATTGCCTTGCAGTGGTCATCAACATAAAGCCAGTCACGGACATTTGCACCTTCACCGTAAACGGGAAGTTTTTCATCATTTGATGCTTTTACAAACATAACGGGGATAAGTTTTTCGGGGAACTGGAAAGGACCGTAGTTGTTTGAACAACGTGAAATTGTTGCGGGAGTTCTGAAAGTTCTGATATATGCCTGAACAAGCAGGTCTGCAGATGCTTTTGATGCAGAATAAGGAGATGAAGTGTGAATAGGTGTTGTTTCCGTAAAGAAAAGGTCTTTTCTGTCAAGAGGTAAATCACCGTAAACTTCATCTGTTGAAACCTGATGGAAACGGGGAATTGAATATTTGTTTACGGCATCAAGGAGAACCTGAGTGCCGAGAATATTTGTTTTAAGGAAAACCTCAGGATTTTCAATTGAACGGTCAACGTGACTTTCTGCAGCAAAGTTTACAATTGCATCGAATTTTTCCTCTTCACAGAGAGCAAAAATTGCTTTTCTGTCAGTAATGTCAGCTTTTACAAAACGGAAATTTTCTTTATCAAGAAGGCTTTCAAGAGTATGAAGATTTCCGGCATAGGTCAGAGCATCAACACAGACAATTCTGTAATCAGGATGTTTTCTGAACATGTAGAAAATAAAATTACTGCCGATGAAACCTGCGCCACCTGTAACGAGTATGTTTTTCATAAGGTTTTATACCTGCTTTCATACATATTTAATATATTATACACTAAAAAGCGTTTCTGCACAATATTTTTAGAAGTTATTTTTTCAAAAACCGTTGCTAATTTTTTGAGTTTAATATATAATTAAGTGTATTGTAGAAAAACAAAGGAGACAGGTTAATGAAACTCGGTATAGTTGGTCTTCCCAATGTGGGAAAAAGTACACTTTTCAATGCTATCACAAATGCAGGTGCTCAGTCTGCAAACTATGCTTTCTGCACAATTGAACCTAACGTTGGTGTTGTTGCAGTTCCTGATGAAAGAATTGACAAGCTTACAGAAATGTATAATCCTGCAAAAACAACTCCTGCAGTTATTGAATTTGTTGACATTGCAGGTCTTGTTAAAGGTGCATCAAAGGGTGAGGGTCTTGGCAATAAATTCCTTTCTCACATCCGTGAGGTTGATGCAGTTATTCACGTAGTAAGATGTTTTGATAACGATGATATTATGCATGTTGACGGTTCTGTTAATCCTGCAAGAGATATTGAAACAATCAACCTTGAACTTCTTTTCTCCGATATGGAAATGATGGAAAGAAGAATTGACAGAAGCACAAAAGCAATGAAAGGCGATAAATCACTTGCCAAAGAAGTAGATTTCCTTAAAAGAGCTTATTCTGAAATGGAGAACGGTAAATTGGCAAGAAGCATTGAATGTGATGATGAAGAAAAAGAAATTCTTTCATCAGTTGCACTGCTTACTCTTAAACCTGTTATTTATGCTTGTAACATGGGTGAAGACGATTTCGTAAACGGAATCGAAAGCAATAAATATTATGGTGAAGTGCTTAAAATTGCCGAAGCAGAAGGCGCACAGGTGCTTCCTATCTGCGCAGAGCTTGAAGCAGAAATTGCATCTCTCGACAAAGAAGAAAAAGAAATGTTCCTTGCAGACTTAGGAATCGAAAAAGGCGGTCTTGACCTTCTTATCCAGAGAAGTTACGATTTATTGGGTCTTATT
>JAZRNJ010000003.1:0-8249 GCA_045648125.1 Acutalibacteraceae bacterium | reverse complement strand
TAGATTTGCCGAAGAAATCGGCAGAAAACCGGGTTCAATCGTAGCAACAGGCGGTTTTGCAAGAAGTGTAATTGCAAACTGTAAAACTGAAATAATTTATGATAAATACCTTCTTCTTGAGGGTCTTAAAACAATTTACGATAAAAACGTAAAAAAATAATATA
The DNA here is from genome assembly GCA_045648125.1 of Acutalibacteraceae bacterium. Lineage (GTDB taxonomy): Bacteria > Bacillota > Clostridia > Oscillospirales > Acutalibacteraceae > SIG575. The sequence goes on along the minus strand of JAZRNJ010000003.1, from coordinate 8,085 downwards.
TCTTCGTTAAATTTTGCGTTGCATCTGTTTCATACAGAGTGACAGCAAGGAGGAATATATATGTCAAAAAACAAAATGTCAAAACTCGTGAAGTTCACTCAACTTGCAGTTCTTGCAGCAATAGTTGTTGTTATGTCCTTCACACCACTGGGGTACCTTAAAATAGGACCTCTCTCAATTGCCCTTGTTATAATCCCCGTAGTTACGGGTGCAATTGTCCTCGGTCCCGGAGCAGGAGCCTTTATGGGCCTTGTATTCGGTGTGACAAGCTTTGCACAGTGCTTTGGTATGGATGCATTCGGCACAACACTTATGTCAATCAATCCGTTCTTCACATTTCTGATGTGTATTCCTACAAGAGTTCTTGCAGGATTTTTGTGCGGTCTGATTTTCAAAGGTATGTCAGCTGCTCTTTCAGGCAAAAAATCAGCAGAAATTGCTTACCCTGTAGCGGCAGTATCAGGACCTGTTTTCAACACATTGTTCTTTATGTCAAGTCTTATACTGCTTTTTGGCAAAACGGATTTCATTCAGAACATGATGGCAGACACAGGTGCTGAAAATTTACTTATGTTTTTTGTTATTATGATAGGTGTCAACGGAATTGTTGAAATCCTTTCATGCCTTGTAGTGGCTTCTGCACTGAGTAAAGCACTCAGTGTTGCAAATAGAAAAATGAGAATATAAAAATTTTAAGCCGTGTATAAATTTGCACGGCTTAATCTGCAAACAAGGAGAGATAGATATGATTTTTCCAAAGTCAAAAGAAAAAAGTTTAACACCTGAACTCTTCAAAAATCCCACAAATGAATATCGTGGTGAACCTTTCTGGGCACTTAACAACAACCTGGACAAGGAAAAGATGAAAAAACAACTTGATTACTTTGAAGAAATGGGTATCGGCGGTGCTCACATGCATTGCCGTACAGGTCTTGATATTGACTATATGAGCGATGAATATTTAGAGCATATCAAGGCAGTTGTTGAACGTGCAAAAGAAAAAAATATGAAAGCATATCTTTATGACGAAGACCGTTGGCCCTCAGGTTTCGGCGGAGGTCTTGTTACATCTGACGAAAAATTCAGAGCAAGATGTATTGCTTTTTCACCTATAAAAAAAGATGATGTTGTTGAAAGTAACATCAACGAATCTCAGAGCAAAGGTGCATTGTCAAAAGATGGCGTTCTCCTTGCAAAATATGATATCACACTTGAAAACGGATATCTGAAAAGTTATAAACGTCTTTCTGAAAATGAAGACGGCAACAATGTGTGGTATGCATACATGGAAGTTTCAAAACCCTCAGCATGGTTCAATAATCAGACTTATGTTGACACTCTTAATCCTGAGGCAATTGAAAAGTTTGTTGAAGTAACTCATCAGAGATATTACGATGCTCTGAGCGAATATATCGGTGATACTGTTCCTGCAATTTTCACAGACGAACCTCAGCACACAAGAAAGTCTTCACTTGATTTTGCAGAGGACAAAACAATCGAAATTATCCCGTATACAGAAAAACTTCCTGAAATTTATAAGGAAAAATACGGTGATGATTTCTTTGACACACTTCCCGAAATTTTCTGGGATTTGCCTCAGTCAAAAGCTTCACTGGCAAGATACAGATACCATGACCTTTCAAGTGAACTTCTTGCATCAGCATTTGCAGATACAATAGGCAAATGGTGTGACGAACATAATCTTCCTCTTACAGGTCACATGATGGAGGAACAGAATCTTAATTCTCAGACTTCAGCAACAGGCGAATCAATGCGTTCTTACCGTTCATTCGGACTTCCCGGCATTGACATGCTCTGTGACCAGAGAGAATATACAACTGCAAAACAGGCACAGAGTGCATCTCATCAGTATGGCAGAGAAGGCGTTCTCAGCGAACTTTACGGTGTAACAGGCTGGGAATTTGATTTCCGTGGTCACAAACAGCAGGGCGACTGGCAGGCAGTTCTCGGCATTACAAACCGTGTTCACCATCTTTCATGGTACAGCATGGAAGGTGAAGCAAAACGTGACTATCCTGCATCAATTTTCTATCAGTCACCCTGGTATAAGGAATATAAACTCATCGAAGACCATTTTGCAAGAGTCAATACTGCCATGACAAGAGGTAAGGCAGAAGTTAAAGTCGGTCTTATCCATCCTGTTGAAAGTTATTGGATTCATTACGGTCCTCAGGAACAGACAGGACTTTTCCGTGAAGAACTTGAACAGAATTTCCAGAACGTAGTCTTCTGGCTTCTTTCAAATCAGCTTGATTTCGATTTTATTGCTGAATCACTTCTTCCATCACAGAATAAAGGTCAGTCAGGTAATAAATTCAACGTAGGTGAAATGAACTACGATGTTGTAATTGCACCTGCACTTGAAACTATCAGAGGTACAACTCTTGAAAGACTCAAAGCATTCCGTAAAGCGGGTGGTAAAGTTATTTTCCTCGGCTCTGCACCTGATTACGTAGATGCAGTAGAAAGTGATGAAGCAAAAGTATTTGCAGATGAATGCGGTATTGTTTCGTTCACACAGGCAAGTTTAGTCAAGAGTCTTGAAGAGTTCAAAACAGTTTATCTCCTTGATGATGACGGCAGAAATGCAAAAAATCTTTTCTATCAGATGAGAAATGATAATGATTGTAAGTGGCTCTTTATTGCGAATGCAGTAAAACGCAATTCTGACCTTATTGACGAAACAGAACTTACAATCAAAGTAAAAGGAACATTCAATGCAGAACTTTATGACACACTGACAGGTGAAATTTATCCGGTTGCAACAGACTGCAGAAATGGTTTCACTGTAATCAGAAAGTTGATTTACAGTCACGACAGTCTTCTTTTCAGACTGACAGAATCAGAAGAACATTCAGCTGACCTTTCAATTTGTGAAAGAGAAGTTGAGGAAAGAATTCACATTCTCGGTCAGATGGAATATGAAATGTCAGAGCCTAACGTAGCACTTCTTGAAAGAGCAGAATACCGTTTTGACGGTGGTGAATGGCATACAGAAGAAGAAGTTCTTCTTATTGACGATAAGTTCAGAGAAATTATCGGTTATCCCTCAAGAAAAGAATCTGTGGCACAGCCATGGGTAATTAAAAACGATGAAAATTCAAGCCATATCCTTGAACTTCGTTATACAATTCATTCTGAAATTGATACAAAAGATGATGTTTACTTTGCTTATGAAAGACCTGAACTCTGTGAAATCAAAGTGAACGGTAAACTCCTTGAGCAGAAATACGAAGGTTTCTACGTTGATGAATGCCTTGTTAAAATGAACATCGGCAAACTTCATAAAGGCGATAACACAATTGAAATTAAAATGCCTTTCGTAAAGAAAACCAACGTTGAATGGGGATATCTCCTTGGTGATTTCGGTGTAAATGTTGAAGGTGAAAATATCACAATCACAGAAAAACGTGAGAAAATCAGCTTTGGTGAATATCTCAGATACGGTATGCCTTTCTACGGCGGTAACCTTACTTACAAATGCAAAGTGAATGTTGAAGAAGGCGATTACAGACTTTCATGCACAATGTTCCGTAACCCTGTAATTGCAGTATCAGTTGACGGTAAAGACTGTGGCAGAATTGCTTTTGAACCCTATGCAGTGGAACTTGGTCATCTGACAGAGGGTGAACATCTTCTTGAAATTACAGCATTCGGTCATCGTTATAACAGTTTCGGTGCAATTCACAATAACGACCTTGGCAGAAAATGGCACGGTCCTGATGCATGGCGTGTTGAACATGAAGAATATACAAAATATTATTTCTTCAAAGGCATCGGCATTCAGAAAGAACCTGTACTTGAAAAATTGGAGGAAGTAAAATGAAATATGTAGGCTTTGTGTTACTTGCTGTTTTAGCAGTAATTGTGTTACTTCTGCTTGTGGCAGTAGTCAATGCAGTAAGAATCAAGGCAAAACCCATTCAGGGTAAAGAAAAACTCGATTACACAAAAGAAGAAGAAAAAAGATACGCTGAAAAGTTATCAGAAATGGTAAAAATCCCCTCAATTTCTCTGAGGGGAAACACCGACCTGACTGAATTTTATAAACTTCATAAAGTTCTTGAAAAAGAGTTTCCTCTTGTTCATGAAAAACTTGAAAAAACTGAAATTGAAGGAAATCTTCTTTACAAATGGACAGGCAAAGATTCATCACGTGCATTTCTTCTTATGGGACATCAGGACGTAGTTCCTGCAGAAGAAACTGACTGGAAATATGACCCGTTCTCAGGTAAAATTGCTGACGGCGCAGTTCACGGCAGAGGCGCAATGGACTGTAAATGTACAGTTCTTGCAGAACTTGCTGCAACAGAAGAACTTCTCGCAGAAGGTTTTGTTCCCGAGTGTGATGTTTATCTTGCATTTTCTGCTAACGAAGAAATCTTCGGTGGTGGTGCAGACCTTATCATTGATTATCTTATTGAAAAAGGTGTCCGTCTTTCATCTGTTATGGATGAGGGTGGTACAATCATGGAAAAAGCATTCCCCGGTGTTGCATGTGATACAGCAGCAATCGGTATTGTTGAAAAAGGTAACTGCAACATAAAAATCATTGCAAAAGGTTCAGGCGGTCACTCTTCAACTCCACCTAAAAACACTCCTCTTGCACGTCTTGCAGCTTTCGTAAATGAAGTGGAAACAAAGAAACCTTTCAAAAAGCAGATGGGTGAACCTGTAAAAAGAATGTTCGCATCAGTTGCACCTTATGCATCTTTCCCCATGAGGCTGGTGCTTGGTAATGTGTGGCTTTTCAAACCTGCACTTATTGCTCTTCTTCCTGCACTTTCATCATTCGGTGAAGCATTCCTTTCAACTACATGTGCCTTCACAATGTGTGGTGGCTCAACAACACCTAACGTAATTCCCGATGAAGCTTATGTTATCTGCAACATCAGACCTTCTACACATGAAGATGCTGATGCGTCAATTGCAGTTCTTGAAAAAATCGCTGCAAAATATGACCTTATTGTTGAGCCGATGAACAGAAGAAGTGCATCAAAGGTAACAGACCCTGACGGTGAAGAATTTGCATATCTTAAACAGTGTATCAACGAAACACTTCCCGAAGTGTGTGTAACACCTTATTTCATGGCAGGTGCAACAGACTGTCGTTTCTATGAAAGAGTTACAGATAACTGTCTTCGTTTCTGTCCTGTTAAACAGACACCCAAACAGCTTGCAGCAATGCACGCAGCAAATGAAAACATTTCAACGGACAACCTTGCTGTTGGTGTTAAATTCTATAAATACTACATTAAAAATCATAAGTAATTCAGGGTGTTTGAAAGTTGAATAAAAAGATAAATATTATTTTCGGAATTGTAGCAGTTGTTGCAGTTGCTCTGACAATCGTGATTTTTACAGGCAGAGATGATAAAAAAGAAACGGAAGAAGTAACAACAGCAAAGGTCGGTATTCTCAACGGATTTTATCACGTAAACGGAGATTGGCTTTATTATGAAAACGGTGAAAGACCACAAAATCTCAAGGCGGTTCATGGTATTGTAAATGATAAAGAGGGAATGTGGATGACCGTTGACGGAAAAGTCGATTTTTCATTGACTTCACTTGAGAAGAAAGAAAACTCATGGCAGTATGTAAAAAACGGAGAAGTACGTGAAAAAACTGACGCAGAAGCCTCTTTGATTTTCGGTGAAGTTATTGATTCTGTTTCTGATAAAAAGGAACTTGAAACTTTCGGAGATTTTCAGATAACACCTGAAAACCAAGCACTTCTGCAGTCAGAAATTGATAAAATTTGTGCAAAAGGATATGACCTTGGTTTTGTTGTGATGAACATGAATTCTTTGGGTGGTTTCAGTTACAATGCAGATGAAAGAATTTATTCTGCAAGTGCAATTAAAGGTCCGTATATCACGTCACTTGTAAAGAGCGATAATTCTCTTCTCGAAAAAGAAAAAGTGAGAATTGATGCTACATTAATCAGGTCATCAAATGTTGATTACGAGTCTCTGAGAGACCAATATGGCGACAACTGTTTTACTGATTTCATGTCAGCAACAGGCAGTGATTTCGTGATAGACACAACACGTAATTTTCAGTTTATGACACCCCGTGCGTTGGCACAGATGTGGGCTGAAAGTTATGTTTTCTTTGAAAGTGGAGAAACAGGGGAGAAGTTAGGTGAAATTTTTGAAAAACCTGAAATATCTCCTGTCAGAAAAGTTTTCTCAGAAAACTTCAAAACACGCTCAAAAGCAGGTTGGGTTGAAAAAAACAACATCAGAGTCACAAACGATGCAGGTATTGTTTATACCGATAACGGCGATTATGTAGTTGTGATAATGTCAACAGCACCTATTGATTTTACAGTTGTTGAAAATATGGCTGAAGTTATAAGGAAAAGTTTATAAAATAAAACTACCGGTTCAATGATATGCACCCCAAAAGCGTCTGACTTTTGGGGTGCACTTCACAACCGGTGTTTTTTGTTATGATATATTATTTAATTGGTGCTATTTCGAAACTGAATGAAAGTTCATCGTCGCAAAGCACACGGTATTTTTCAAGAGTGTAAGGACCGCATGAGCCTGAACCTGTACCTGAAAGGAAACCGTCAAGGTTGAGATGAGATGTTTCAGAATGAACAATTTCTTCCTGATGTGTTGCATCTTCAAGAGCCTGAACTGTATAGTCGTGAATGTTGAAGCTGAAGTTGCCCTGACAATTTGCAAAAATAAGACCTGCACCGTCATTATCTTTCACTTCGAGGAAACGTACTTCTGTGTGATATCCGTTTTCCTGAGGGAAGATGTAAGGCTCGTGAGTATCTTCAACTTTTGCTTCGTAAATTCCCAGAGTTGACTGTGCCTTGAAGTCAACAAGGTTTTCTCTTTCACCGAGACCGAAATATCTGATGTTATCCATTGCTTTCGGCATTTCAAAGCTTACGCCGAAACGGGGAAGTTCAGAAATGATTTCATCATTCACTTTCTTGAGTGAGGATGTAACAACGATTTTTCCTGATGAGAAGATTGTATAAGTGATGTTTGAAGTGAAGAGTTTTCCTGTTTCACTTGCAATATCGTAATTAACTGATACAATTGCTTTCTTTTCACATTTTTCAATTGAAACTCCTGAAACTTTTGTATCAGTCTTTGAAAGTTCACCCTTTGTCCAGTAATCTTCTTTTACCCATTTTTCGTTGTCGTGATATGCACGTTTAACGTTGGGGAGGAAGCCTTTTGCATTTCTTGCAGGTGACTGGTTGATAAATTCTTTTCCGTCTGAAACAAGACTTGTCATTTCACCTGTAGTTTTGTTAAACTGAACTTTAACTGTTTCAGTTGTAATTTCAACTGTGTCAGCACTGTCATTTACTTCAATTTCTTTGTCTGAACAAGGAATTAAGGGAAGTTTCTTGTATGTTTCCTGAAGTGTGCACTGCTGTTTTGAAATCTGTTCACCGTCTCTTGTGCAGATGAATGTGATGTGATATTCTTCAGTTGAGAGCATCTTTGTCTTAATGGGAAGAATAACTCTCTTTTCAGTGTTGGGAGCGATATCAACTGTTAAATCTCCGCTTTCTTTCACTTCACCGTTTTCAAGAAGATTCCATGTGAATGAATAAACGTCTGCATTTGTGAAGTAGTTAGTATTTTTAAAGAAGAATTCATTTGCTTCGTAGTGACGGATACGGATAGGTCTGTAAACTTCTTTCATTTCCCATGCACCTGTGTGAGGTGTTCTGTCGGGATAAATCAGACCGTCAACGCAGAAGTTTGAGTCGTGAATTCTTTCGCCATGGTCGCCACCATAAGTGTATTTAAGATTTTTGTTGTAATTTGTTGCAGCATGGTCAACCCATTCCCAGATGCAACCGCCCATATACTTATCATTTGAGTAGAAAGCATCCCAATATTCTTCAAGTGAACCGGGTCCGATGCCCATTGCATGAGCATATTCGCAGAGGAAATAAGGTTTATCAAGGTTGATAATATGTTTTCTTACATATTTGGGTGTGAGTTTTTCTCCATAGAAAGAGGGGAGATATTCGTACATGTTAGAGGCGATATCATAAGCCTTTCTGTCAGTAGTGTTACA
>JAZRNJ010000002.1:0-8582 GCA_045648125.1 Acutalibacteraceae bacterium | reverse complement strand
CATTGTGACGGAAGATTTTACAAGGATAAAACCGTTGCCGTTGTAGGCGGAGGAAATTCTGCAGTGCAGGATGTTCTTTACCTTTCAAGACTTTGCCGAAAAGTTTATCTCATTCATCGCAGAGATAAATTAAGAGCAGAGAAAATCTATCAGAAATCCCTTGAAAAAGCTGAAAATATAGAAATTCTGTGGGACAGTACAGTAGAAGAAATTCTCACAGACGAAAGAGTTTCGGGACTAAAAATAAAAAATGTAAAAACTGATGAAATAAAGGAAACAGATTGTCAGGCACTTTTTGTAAGTATCGGCAGAAGTCCTGAAACATCATTCCTGAAAGATAAAATTGACCTTGACGAAAAGGGATACATCATTGCAGACGAAACAACAAAAACAAATGTAAAAGGAGTTTTCGCTGTAGGAGATGTGAGAACAAAACCATTAAGACAGATTGTTACGGCTACAGCAGACGGAGCAGTAGCAGTACATTTTGCAGAAAAAATACTGGAGGAATAAACATGTTGGAAATTGGTATGAAAGCACCTGAATTTACTTTAAAGGACAAAGGCGGAAATGATGTTTCACTTTCTGATTTTCTCGGAAAGAAGGTTGTTCTTTATTTCTATCCCAGAGATAATACTCCCGGTTGCACAAGACAGGCATGTGCTTTTTCAGGACTTTACAAAGAGTTCAAAAACAAAAATGTTGAGGTAATCGGAATAAGTAAAGACAGTGTTTCATCTCATCAGAAATTTGCAGAAAAACATAACCTTGATTTTGTTCTCCTTTCTGACCCTGAACTTGATGCAATTCAAAAATACGGTGTCTGGCAGGAAAAGAAACTTTACGGAAAAGTAAGCATGGGAGTTGTGAGAACAACTTTTATCATAGACGAAAAAGGCACCATAGAAAAAATCATGCCCAAAGTTAAACCCGATACAAACGCTGCAGAAATTTTAGCAGAGTTATAATTACAAAGAAAACGACAATCCTCGGTTGAAGATTGTCGTTTTTTTGGCGGAGACGGCGAGATTCGAACTCGCGGGGGATCACTCCCTAACTGATTTCGAGTCAGCCCCGTTATGACCACTTCGATACGTCTCCCTATAATTTTGCAAAACATATTTTAACAAATAACATTTGTTATGTCAAGAATAAGAGCATATCAATTATTTTATCTTTTTCAGTTTTTCGCTGTTTGCAACCACAATAAGTTTCATTCCCTTTTCAAGAGGCATTGTGGGATTGACTTCCGTTGTAACATCATCCCCTTTGCAGAGAGCGACAACGTTAATACCATATCTTTTTCTCAGGTCAAGAGAAACAAGATTTTTACCTGACCATTCATCTTTTACGCTCATCTGGAACATTGAAACATCTTTCGAAAGTTCCACAATATCTATAAAACCTGAACTAAGCAGATTTTTCGCAAGACGTATTCCCGACTCACTTTCAGGCAAAACAACTATGTCTGCACCAACTTTTGTGAGAATTTTCTTGTGCATTTCGTTTGCACATTTTACAATCACAGTTTCAACACCTGCTTCTTTGCAAAGCATTGTTGTCATAACACTTGCTTCAAGGGAACCTGCCATTGCAATAACAGCAACGTCAATGTTAGAAATCCCAAGTTGTTTTATTACATCAGGGTCTGTAACATCTGCACATTTGCAATAGGGAAGAAATTCAATTGCATCGTTCACAATATTTTCATTCATATCGACGGCAAGTACTTCTGCACCGTCATTTACAAGTTCTTGTGCAACAGAAAGACCGTATCTTCCCAGACCGAATACTGCATAAGTTTTGTTAATTGTCATTTCATTCACCTATCCTACACTTATTTCCTCAACCGGATTTTTTATAATATTTGAACTTACTTTTTTCTTATTAAAAGCAATTGCAAGTGAAATCGGTCCTACCCTGCCCAGATACATGGTAAGTATAACAACAATTTTCCCTGCAACATCAAGTGAAGAAGTAAGGTTTCTTGTCAGACCTACCGTTGCAGCAGCACTTACTGTTTCGTAGAGAATATCAAGAAAATCTGCATCCGTTACAAAAGAAAGAAGGACAGTTGACACAAACATAATAAGGAATGACATTCCCACAACGGCTGTTGCTTTTGAGACAGCTTCTTTTCTTATGTTTCTTGAAAAGAGGTTGACTTCGTTTTTGCCTTTGATTGCAGAAACTGACGCTGCAAAAATCACTGCAATTGTAACTGTTTTAACGCCACCTGCAGTGCCTACGGGCGAACCACCGATAAACATAAGAATAAGCGAAATCAACGCCGAAGCATTTGTCAGATTTTCCTGAGGGACAGTTGCAAAACCTGCTGTTCTCGTTGTTACTGACTGAAAGAAAGATACCTGAATTTTATCAAAAAGTGAGAATTCACCAACTGTAAGAGGGTTATTGAATTCAAAAATAAAAATCAGAACTGCACCTGCAAAAATGAGAACAAGGGTTGTAACAATGGCTATTTTGCTGTGGAGAGTAAGATGAGAAAATCTCCTGTTAGTTTTCACTTTAAAAACCCTGATAATATCCCACCAGACAATATAACCGATGCCGCTTACAATAATAAGCAAAGATGTTACAATGTTTACTACAGGGTTACACGCATAATTGCAAAGACTGTTTTCAGCAATTATATCAATACCTGCATTACAGAAAGCAGAAACGGAAGTAAAAACAGATATCCATATCCCTTTTATTCCGAATTCAGGCACAAATACAGTCATGTAAATGAGTGCACCCACACCCTCAACAATAAACGTACCCACAATAACTTTTTTAATGAACTTTACAAGCCCTGAAAGTGTGTTCAGGTTAAATGCATCCTGAATGAGAAGCCTGTCAGCAAGTCCCATTTTTTTGTGAAGACCAATCATAATTCCCGACATAATCGTAATAATGCCGAGACCTCCTGCCTGAATTAGCAGAAGAATTACAGCCTGACCAAAAACACTCCACGTAGTAACTGTAGGAAGTGTTACAAGTCCCGTAACACATGTAGCAGTTGTGGCAGTAAAAAGTGCATCAACGTACGGCACAGAAACACCGTTGGCTGAACTTATGGGCAATTTCAGAAGCAGACTTCCAAAAAGAATTGTAACCAAAAAACTCAGCATGATAATCTGAGTTGTTGAAAGAGAAAATAAACGTGATTTCTTCATGTGTTGTCCTCTTTTTGAAATAAAAGATAATATATTATATCACAAATCAGACTGCATAGCAATATAAATAAAAGCCTGACTTATTCTGACGTTATTGTTGAAGTAATAGTTAATAAAATCACGTCACAGACTCTGCATTCTACACTATGGCAAACTAAAAAGGAGGGTAAAACCCTCCCATATAATTATCATATTTCAAAACAAGTCTGTTGACAGATATCTGTCCCCTGTATCAGGAAGAAGGACAACAATTGTTTTCCCTTCATTTTCAGGGAGTTTTGCTTTTTCTATGGCTGCATGAAGTGCTGCACCTGAAGAAATACCTGCAAGTACGCCCTCTTTTTGTGCAAGAAGTCTTGCACTTCCAAAGGCTTCCTTTTCCGTTACACATACAACCTCGTCAAAAATATCTGTATCAAGCACATCAGGCACAAAACCTGCTCCGATACCCTGCAGTCCGTGTTTACCGCTTTCACCTTTTGAAAGAACAGGAGAAGATGATGGTTCAACTGCTACAACTTTTATATTTTCATTCTTTTCTTTCAGATATCTGCCTGTACCCGTAATTGTTCCGCCTGTACCTACACCTGCAACAAAAAGGTCAATTTCTCCGTCAGTATCACAATAAATCTCCGGTCCTGTTGTAAGATAATGTGCATCAGGGTTTGATGGGTTGACAAACTGTCCTGCAATGAAACTACCAGGAATTTCCGAAGCCATTTCTTCTGCCTTTTCAATTGCACCTGTCATTCCTTTTGTGCCATCTGTAAGAACAAGCTCTGCACCGTAAGCAGAAATCAGTTTTCTTCTTTCTTCAGACATTGTATCAGGCATTACAATAATAAGTCTGTAACCTTTTGATGCCGAGACCATTGCAAGACCGATGCCCGTATTTCCTGATGTAGGCTCAATAATAACCGAACCTTTTTTCAGTGTACCGTTTTTTTCTGCATCTTCAACCATTTTCAGAGCAACTCTGTCTTTGACAGACCCTGCAGGATTGAAAGACTCAAGTTTTGCAAGAAGTTTACCTTTCAGATTTAATTCTTTTTCAATGTTGTTCAGGCGAAGCAATGGTGTTCTGCCTGTAAGTTCATAAATTGAATTGTAGATTTTTGACATACTATTCCACCTGAATTTTATATAAATTTCAAACGGGCGATTCGTGAATCGCCCCTACGATACAGCCGTTAGTTTCATTATAAAATTGCGTCGCAGACCCGACTTTTTGCATTTTGCACTTTGCATTCTGCACTAAAAACAGGAGGGCACGGAGACCCTCCCCTACGATTATAATTTATATTCTCTTATAATGTTTCCGTCAAAATCTTTCCATGTAAAAATGCCGTTTTCAAAAATCATATAACCGTGATGGCTTTCTTCTTTGGGAATAGAAACTGACCCCGGGTTCATATAAACATAATTTTCATGTTCACGACAAACCGGAACATGAGTATGACCATGGAGAAGAATATCTCCATCACCTAATGGTGGAAGATTATTCTCATTGAAATTATGCCCGTGAGTAAGGTAAACCATTCTCTTTCCCTCTGAAATAATTGCGTAATCAGCAAGAATGGGGAAAGTGAGCACCATCTGGTCAACTTCCGTATCACAGTTACCTCTTACTGCAAGAATTTCGTTTTTCATGGAATTAAGTATCTCAATAACTTTCTTTGGTGCATAATCACGGGGAAGGTCATTTCTCGGTCCGTGATAAAGAATATCCCCTAAAAGCACAAGTTTGTCTGCGTTTTCGTTTTTATAACTTTCAATCATTTTTTCACAGTAATAAAGCGAACCGTGAATGTCAGATGCAATAAAATATTTCATTTTTTCTCTCCTGTAAAGTTTAATTTACAATTTTGTTTTTCAATCCAACGATATGGGTTTGATTCGATGTATTTCCACGTTTCCTCATAATCATGTCTGTTACGGATAACATGGTCGAAATAGGAATATTGAAAAAGTTTTGTTCCTTTGAAACCTGCTTTTTTACACATACGTGTAGTCAAAGATTTATATACACACATTATCTCAGGCAACGTAGGGCGGGGGCTTGCTCCCGCCGCATCATTTTCCAAAACAATAATCACGTGTATATGATCAGGCATAATAACAAATTTATCAATTCTGACGTTGGTATATCTCTCCTGTAAAAGCAATAGTTGTTCCTTTGCTATTTCCCCATATCGGGACAATCTTATTTCGGCAGGAGCAAGCCCCTGCCCTACGATTATATCAGATAACACCCTGACTCTTTTCTCAGTGCACAGCGTTACAAAATACGCACCTGGTTCAGAATAATCATAATCCGGCAATCTGATTTGTTTTCGCTCAGGTAATGTCATAAAATCAATTTCAGTCCTCAATTGCTGCTTTCCTTGAATTTATTTTTCTGAAAATTTCAGGGTCGAACTTAGGTGTTCTGTCATAATAGTAAAGACCGTTCTGTTCCTGCTCAATATCATAAAGCTGAGTATAGCAGAATCCGAACATATTGCAGTTATCAAGAAGTGCATCTGTAAGGCCTTTATATCTTGCAATAAATTCTTCTTCCGTTTTTGGTGCTGTGCCGTAACCCCAATCTCTTTCACCGGGATTTATTGACCACTGAATTCCACCGTATTCGCTGACGAATGCAGGTTCACCCTTGTAAGTCTGACGGTCAGCCATTTTTTCAAAAAGAACTCCTGTTTCCATGAACGGGTCATAGCGTTGTTTTATAACCTCAGGATTCTGGTCATAATCATGGATATCGTAAATATCTGTTTCCACATGGTAGTTACCGCTTGTGTCTATACAAGGCCGTGTTTCATCAACATACTTCGTGGCTCTGTAAATATTTCTCAGAAGCTCAGGATTCTGTCTTCTGCCGTCAAAATCCCATGTTTCATTAAAGGGACACCAGCCGATGATTGACGGGTGGTTGAAATCTCTTTCTAAGCATTCAAGCCATTGAGGCAGAAAAACTTCAAGTGCCTGATGGCTTGAGTAATCTATACCCCAGTTTCCGAATTCACCCCATACAATATAACCAAGCCTGTCACAATGATACAAGAATCTCGGTTCAAAAACCTTCTGATGAAGTCTTGCACCGTTGAAGCCTACTGCAAGTGACAGTTCAATATCTTTTATGAGAGCTTCTTCTGTGGGAGCAGTATAAATTCCATCAGGATAAAAGCCCTGGTCAAGAACGAGTCTCTGAAAAACTGACTTACCGTTGATTAAGAATTTATAGCCATCAAGTTTTACATTTCTCAAACCGAAATAACTTTTCACTTTATCTTCACCGAAAGTAAGTTCAAGGTCATAAAGTCTGCCGTTGCCCACTTCCCAGAGATGAATTTCGTTAAGTTTAATTTCACCTGTTACTGAGTTTTCTGCAAATTTGGAGAATGAACCCATTTCTTTTCCGTTGTATGTTGCTTTTGCTGAGAATTCACCTTTACCCTCAACAACTGCTGAAATTGTAGCAGTACCGTTAAGATAATCGGGGAAAATTTTAAAACTTTTTATGTAACTTACGGGCACAAATTCAAGCCAGACCGTCTGCCAGATACCTGTTGTTCTTGTGTAGTCGCAACCCCTTGAATAATATTCACGGCACTGTTTTCCCACAGGCTGCATAGGGCTTCTTACATCGTCAACTGCATACACAACAAGAGTGTTTTCACCTGCTGTGAGGAAATCTGTTATATCAATTTTAAAAGATGAATAACCACCCTTATGCGAACCTGCTTCCTTACCGTTGATGAACACTCTTGCAAGGTAATCAACTGCACCGAAATGAATAAAAACTTTGCCCTTTAACTGTTCTTCAGTTACATTTATTTTTCTTCTGTACCATACTGCAGGGATAAAATCCACGTGTTCAATACCCGAAAGTTTACTTTCAGGACAGAAAGGAACATTGATTTTTGTTTCCCATTCTTCACGGTCAAGAATTCCTGTTGCAAGTTTACTGTTGCCAAAGTCAAATTCAAAATCCCATTCGCCGTTGAGATTCAACCAATTTTCTCTCTCATGCTGAGGATTAGGATGTTCCTGTCTGTAAATCATATTCACACGTCCTTTTGTTTTTATGTAATTATAAACTCATAAATAAATATTATCAGTTTATTTTTTCGTTGTCAATGTTTCATCGAGAAATTGCTTACCCGTGTGGTCAATTGAATACCCGCTTTTGTAAATAAGGTTTTCAACCGTTACAAATTCATACCCTTCATCTGCAAGAGTTTGAAGGATTTTTCCTAATGCTTCAGGAGTATTAAGCGCTGCATTATGGAACAATACAATTGAACCGTTTTTTACCTTGTTTACCACTCTGTTATAAATTTCATCTGCTGAAAGATTTTTCCAATCAAGGGAGTCAACATCCCATTGAATCGTGTACATTCCAAGAGAATTGACGCAGGAAATTACTTCGTTGCTGTAGTCACCGTAAGGTGGTCGGATAAGTGTTGGTTTTTTCTTTGTGATTTTCTGTATTTTTTCATTACAAAGAGTAACTTCTTTTTTCATCCCCTCTGCAGACAATTGAGGAAGATTAGGGTGTGTATCAGAATGATTCTGTATACTGTGTCCTGCATCTGACAGTGCTTTTACACTTTCGGGATATTTATCAACCCAACTGCCCACAAGGAAAAACGTTGCTTTGGCATTGTGTTTTGCGAGAGTATCAATAAGTTCTTCCGTGTCTTCATTTCCCCATGCTGCGTCAAAAGTAAGTGCAACTTTCTTTTTGTCAGTTTCCACACAGTATATGGGCAGAAGTCTTGTCTGCACCGCAGTTGTCACTGCACCTCTTGTAAACCCTGCAAAACCTGTAATAATCAGAATCGCAAGCACTACACAGATGATTATAAGTTTTCTTTTAGTCAGAAAAACAGTTTTCATTTTTTCTTACTCCTTCACATATTTTATAATAATTACTATTCACTTTTCAGATTTTGTAATACTAAAATAAAAAAGTTTGCCTTTTCCACTTGTATTTTCTTCAAAAAAACAGTATAATATCTCCATATTATGTTAATGTGCAATGTTGTCTGTTTTCAGACTCTCCAAGGCATTGCAATCAGAGGAGAAAAAATGTTAGGGAAATTTGTCAGAGTGAAGGTCACTCAGCCCATAAACTCCTTCAACAAACAGTTTGGTTACAAATATCAGCTCAATTACGGAATCATGCATTACAATTCCAAGCCCGGTACTCAGGCTCAATGGGCGTATATTATGGGTATCAACCATCCTGTAAGGAATTTTGACGGCAGAGTAATCGCCAGAATCAAACGTCCTACAGGCTCGGTAGTCTATGTTGTAGCGCCAAAAAGAATGCGTTTTATCCAGGCAGAAATCGAAGATGCTGTCCACCATGCTGAAGGCAGAGGAAAATACAATCTTGAC
>JAZRNJ010000001.1:0-13277 GCA_045648125.1 Acutalibacteraceae bacterium | reverse complement strand
GATATAATGGGAAAATATTTTGATAATATGAAATAAAAACAATGCCCTGAACAGATTTGTTGTTCAGGGCAGATTTTATTTTGTCTTGTAGTTAGAATATGGTGTTATACTTCCTGTAATAATAAAGTTTTCAGGTTCTGTTTCAATATTTTGTCTGTAGACACTCATTATCAGACCGATAGCAACATAAATCGAAAGTGTTGATGAACCACCTGCACTCATAAACGGGAGTGTGATACCGATAACGGGCAATAATTGAAGACACATTCCGATATTAATTACAATCTGTGAAAGTATCATAAAGGCAATACCATAGCAGATAAGTGTACCTGCATTGTCTTTTGAACGTCTGCCATTATTAATTACTCTTAATACAATTAATGTGAAAAGAATAAGCAGACCCAAACAACCGATGAATCCCAGTTCTTCACCAATAACTGATAAAATCATGTCGTTTCGGCTTTCGGGCACAATACTATTTTGTGTGAAAGTTCCGTTGAACAATCCTTTTCCAAAGAAACCACCTGAGCCAATTGCTTTTATACAGTTGTCCTGTTGATAAATAACGTCTCCGTAAGATTCAGGGAAAATCAAAGCAAGAAATCTTTCTTTCTGAATTTCTGAGAAAATTTTTGTCCAGACGATTGGTATCATTGCAATAACTCCAAGAAGACCAATAGCAAAATATCTGAGTTTAACATTTGCAACAAACATCATTCCGACAAAAATTATAAGGAAAACAAGGGCTGAACCTATGTCACCTGTAACTGCAACAAGACCCGCATATATAAGTGCATGTCCTGAAAGTAAAAGAACATTAATGACTTTGTCAATTTTATCAGACACAAGTTCAAGATGAACTGAAAAAGTAACTACAAAAGCTATTTTAACAACTTCAGATGGCTGAAAGTAAAATGAATTTGTGATTTTAAGCCATGTTTTAGCATCACTTCGTGCATCAGGACCAACACCAAAGAAGAATAGAGAAACCATGAGTAATAGTGCAACTGCTGCAATTGCAGGCCATATTTTAATTATCAGTTCATAGTCAATCATTGAGATTATAAATGCAACTATAAACCCAAGCACAATAGCGATTAACATCGTTCTTGTATCACGTGAAATAACCTGATCTTCTGTAAGTGAATTTAATGTTGCACTATGGACAAGTATAGCACCAAAAGCAGATGCTATAAAACAAAACAACATAAGTAACCAATCGGTACCTTTTAATGTTTTGTTTAAATTTCTACGTAAACCTTCCAAAGAAAGCACCTCTGTAAATTAATTGTTTATATTATAACTGCTATCTCATGTTAATGCAAGATAAAAACATAAAAGTTTATAAAAAAACAGGCTCACCAAAAGGCGAGCCGAATTTTTTGGCAGAAATTAGTTTCTGAAGAAAGCGATAAGGAAACAAGAAACAAGTGTAAGCACAAAGAAAACTGCTGCAACTACTTTTGTTGCTTTTGCAAGTTTTGCTTCCATTGTACGACCTTTATGTTTGCCGAAGAATGTGTCAGCACCGCCAGCGATTGCGCCTGAAAGACCCGCTGATTTGCTTTCCTGAAGGAGAACAACTACGATAAGGAACAAAGACAAAAGAATCAGTCCGATCGCCAAAGCTATTTCATATCCTGTCATATTAAAACTACCTCCGAATATTATTTCGATATATTCTATCACAGTAAACAAAAAAATGCAAGTCTTTTGTACAATATTTTTTACTATATTTTACCTGTGATAATGTTTTTACAGATGAAAATAATAATTGTACAGTCTGATAATCAGCGTTTGCACAAGACTGTGAAAGCTGTATTATGTTGGGAAGCCGACATAAACAGCTTTTTTTCTTGTATATATATTTACATTTTCCTGAAAAGTGATATAATGTTTAAAAAGAGTATTTTGGAGTAGGTTAATGGATAGATTTTTTTCAAAGAGTGTATCAGAAACAGAAAAAATTGCCCATGATTTTGCACAAACATTAAACGGCGACGAAGTTCTCGCTATGTTCGGTACGCTCGGCATGGGTAAAACGGCTTTTGTCAGAGGTCTTGCATCAGGACTTGGTAATACGTCTGAAATCAGTAGTCCTACTTTCGCTATTGTTCATGATTATGGTGGAAATCCGCATCTTTATCACTTTGATATGTACAGGATAAGCACATGGGATGACCTTTATTCAACAGGTTTTTTTGATTACCTTGATATGGGTGGTGTACTTGTCGTTGAATGGAGCGAAAATATCGAAAATGTCTTGCCTGAATCACACATCAGAATTGAGTTTGAAAAAGGTGAAGAAGACAATGAGCGTATTATTTCCATATATAAGCCTGGGGAGGCGAATACATAAATGACAGTATTAGGTATAGATAGTTCAGCAACATCGGCAAGTGCTGCAATTTTTAAGGATAACGTATTACTTAGTGAAGTATATTCCGATACAGGGCTTACTCATAGTCAGACATTACTACCGATGATTGATAGTTGTATGAAAATGGCTGATATCACAACAGACGATATAGATTTAATAGCTATATCAAATGGACCAGGCTCGTTTACCGGAGTAAGAATCGGTCTTGCTACTGTAAAGGGTATTGCCTTTACAAAAAATATCCCGTGTGTTGAAGTTTCAACTCTTGAAGGAATGGCACACAATGTGTCTTGCTTCTGTGGAGTTATATGTTCAGTTATGGATGCAAGATGCAATCAGGTTTACACAGCTTTCTTTGAAAGTGATAATAAATGTAAAGTAAATCGCTTGTCAGAAGATGAAGCGATTTCTATTGATGAATTAGGTGAAAAGATTAAAAATATTGATAAACCTGTAATTCTTGTAGGTGACGGTGCAAAAATCTGTTACGATAAACTTAAAACAGAAGATGACAATTTATTTATTGCTCCTGAAAATGTAAGAAAACAAAGAGCGTCTTCTGTTGCTTTGTGTTCACTTGCAAAAGAGACGAAATCTTCTTCAGAAATTACAGTAAATTATATCAGGTTGCCTCAGGCACAAAGAGAACTCAGCAAAAAACAAAGTTTAAAGAAAGTTTGATTGGAGGATTTATAAATGATAGCTATAGGATGTGACCACGGTGGTTATAAATTAAAGGAAGAAATTGTTGCACACCTTAAAGCGAACAATGTCGATTTTAAGGATTTCGGCGTATACGAAGAAAAAAGCGTTGATTATCCCGACATTGCAAGTGTTGTGTGTGAAAGTATTTTAAGTGGTGAAAGTGAAAGCGGAATTCTTGTGTGTGGTACAGGTATAGGTATTTCTATTGCAGCAAATAAACACAAGGGTATTCGTGCAGCAGTTTGTTCTGATGAATTTTCTGCTAAATTTACTCGTCTTCACAACGACGCAAATGTGCTTTGTCTTGGTGGAAGAGTAGTTGGCCCCGGACTTGCTTGTGAGTTGGTTGATATTTTCCTGAACACAGGATTTGAAGGCGGCAGACATGCACAAAGAATTCAGAAAATTTCTGACATTGAAAATAAATATTAATCACGGAGGTAAAAATTATGAACCAAAATGTTACAATTACCAATCATCCGTTAATTCAGCATAAACTGACAATTATGCGTAAAACTTCGACTTCATCAAGTGAATTCAGAGCATTAGTCAGTGAAATTGCAACTCTTATGTGCTATGAAGCAACAAGGGATTTGCCTCTTAAAGAAGTTGAAATTGAAACACCAATCTGTAAAACAAACAAAAATATTCTTGCAGGTAAAAAACTTGCTTTTGTGCCGATTCTCAGAGCAGGTCTCGGTATGGTTGACGGAGTTCTGCAGCTTGTTCCTTCTGCAAGAGTTGGCCACATTGGTTTATACAGAGACCCTGAATCATTGATGCCGGTTGAATATTACTGCAAACTTCCTGCTGATATTTCTGAACGTGAAGTGATTGTACTTGACCCGATGCTTGCAACAGGTGGTAGCGCTATTGATGCGATTTCTCAGATAAAGAAAAGAAATCCGAAGTCAATTAAATTTATGGGTATAATCGGTGCACCTGAAGGTCTTGAGGCTCTTTGTAATGCACATCCTGATGTCGATATTTATCTCGCTGCTTTAGATGAAAAACTTAATGACCATGGATATATTGTTCCAGGTCTCGGTGATGCGGGTGACAGAATTTTTGGTACAAAATAAATAACATAAAAAATTATCTCCCTTAATATAAATTAACTTGAAGAGTTAAAATTCGGGGAGGTTTTTTTATGGATGTTAAAATTTACAGAAACACTTACAGAAAAAACGGACATGTAGGCGGTTTTATCCTTGAGGTGAAAAATCATATTCTTACCGTTACTCTTTATGTAGTTGTATTTATCGGTTTGGTTTCAGGAAGTTTTCTTATCAAAGAATTGCCTGAGTTATTGCAGAATGTGAAAAGTATTTTTGAAAATTATATTTCCTCTGTTTCGGGACAAACATTGCTTAAAAACTTTGTTGTGCAACTTATGGTGAATTTATCAGTAATTCTGTTGAATTTTGTATTCGGGTTGTGTGTGATAGGTTTTCCTATTCCGTTTTTTATAGTACTTATAAAGGGAATAAGCATAGGAGTTTTAAGTGCATTTCTTTATACCGAATACGCTTTAAATGGGTTTGGATTTTGTATGCTGGTATTTTTTCCTGTTCAACTAATAACAACGCTTGTGCTGATTTTTTGTGGAAAAGAGAGCGTCAGAATGTCAATAGGTTTATTAAAAACATTAACGGAACAGAATTTCAGAACCGGCGAAAGATATGAAATAAAGAAATATATGTTGCAGTCAGTTTTTTGTGTTTTGATAACAGTTGGAATTTCGTTTATTTCTGCAGTTCTGAATGTTTATGTTATCAGACTGTTTAATTTTTAATTTTCTGTATCAATCACTTGCGTGTTAAGAGGATTCAGATTTACGGCTTGTCTTAATTGTTCATCAGCGACATGAGTGTAAATCTGAGTAGTAGACAGATTTTCGTGTCCAAGTATTTCTTTTAATAGCAAAACATCGACATCACCGTGCTGATACATAAGTGTTGCAGCAGTATGACGCAACTTATGTGTTGAATAACCAAAGTTTGCGAGACCTGATTTATCAAGTGCATTTTCTACGATTGATTGAACGCTTCTTCTGCTGAGTCTTTGTTTGTTTCTGCTGATAAAAAGAGCATCTCTGTCTTTAACACCGTCGACCGGACGAACTTTAAGATAGTTATTCAGTGCAGCAATGCATGATGCATTGAGATAAACTATTCTTTCTTTATTGCCCTTACCTGTAACTGTCATAGAATTATCATCATGGATATGATTAAGATTTAGTCCTACTAACTCTGCAAGACGTAAACCACAGTTAAGGAATAATGTTAATATACAGAAATCTCGTTCTTTATTAGGGTTAGAATCATTGTAAACGCAATTGAGTAACATTCTGCTTTGCTCAAGAGAAAGATATTTTGGTAGGGTCTTTTTAAGTTTTGGTGCTTCCAATTCTCTGAAAGGATTCTCTTTGATTACATTTTCCCTTGAGTCAAGATATTTGAAGAATGATTTGAGAGAAGTAACTTTTCTTGCTCGTGCTGTTGAATCATTATTTCTTTCATTTTTGCAATATAAAAGAAACTCATATCCGTCATTCAATGTAATACTATTGAGAAATGTTTCATCAATATCTTTAATGTCTATATCTTCAAATTTTGTGTTTTTATCAACAACTCTACGGCTGATTTTCATGAAACGGAAAAAAGTTCTCAGGTCAGAAGCGTATTCAAGGACTGTGAGTGAAGATTTATTTTTGACAACTTCCAGATAAGTAAGAAATTTTTTAAGGAGATAGGGGAGATCTGCAAAATCTTCTCTTTTCATGATAACCTCCTAAATATTAAAAAGTTCTTTTGTATTATTACATGCAGTATTAACTACTGTTTCGTAATCAAGACCTTTGATTTCTGCAATTTTCAATGCAGTATATTCAATCATATCAGATGTGCATCTTTTTCCTCTCATAGGAACAGGAGACATATATGGTGCATCAGTCTCAAGGAGTATTTTGTCCATTGGTGTAAATGCTGCAACCTCAACAGGTTTGATAGCATTTTTAAATGTTACTGCACCGCCAAGACCGATATACATGCCCATTTTTACAGCTTCACGTGCCAATTCAACACTGCCAGAAAAACAGTGAACGACGCCTTTAGGGCGGTATTTGCGTAAAATTTTGTACGTTTCCTCATGCGCTTCTCTGTCATGCACAATGATTGGAATATCAAGTTCTTTTGAAAGTCTGACCTGACGTTCAAACATCTCAATCTGAATATCTCTCGGAGAAAAGTCATAATGAAAGTCAAGACCAATTTCACCAATAGCCACTACTTTTTTATTATCAAGAAGTGAAATGATTTTTTGAAAATCACTGTCATTTACATTTTCTGCTTCATGAGGATGAACGCCGACTGCTGCGTAAATTCCTTCATGTTCTTTTGCTAACTCTACACTCATTAAAGATGATTTCAAATCGCATCCACAGTTAATAATACCAGAGATTTTATCCGAAAACAGACCGTCAAGCACTTCCTGACGGTCTGTTTCAAATTTTTCATCATCATAATGAGCATGAGAATCAAATATTTTTCCCATATTGCTCACCTTATTTTATCTGATTTTTGCACCAACGGGCATATCATCGACAAAAATTACTTTCACGTCGTTGTCATCACAATCTGCTGCGAGTATCATTCCATGACTCTCCACACCACAAAGCGTTGCGGGTTTGAGGTTAGAAACAACGATAACTTTGCGTCCCACAAGTTCATCGGGTTTATAGTAAAGTGCAATACCTGATGCAACTGTTCTCGGATTTGCGGTGCCGTCGTTAAGAGTAAGTTTGAGAAGTTTCTTTGCTTTCTTCACAGGTTCACATGCTGTAATTTCGGCAACTCTCAAGTCAACTTTTGCAAAATCTTCTATACCTATTTTGGCAATTCCGTCAAGCACAAGTTTTTCTTCTTCCTGAACAGCTTTATTCTTTTCTTCAATTTCAGCAAGCATTTTTTCAGCGTCAATTCTGTTGAAAAGGGGAGAAGGAGCAGTAACTTTGTTATCTTTTTCGAGACCACCAAAAGTTTTGAGGCTGTCGTAATCTTTTACATTTGTGTTAAGTTGGGCAAAAATCTTTTCTGATGTTTCAGGCATGAAGGGAGAAAGGAGAATTGCAGTAAATCTGATGCTTTCAAGAAGATTATAAAGTACAGTTGCAAGTCTTGATTTCTTTTCTTCATCTTTCGCGAGTGCCCAGGGCATTGTTTCATCGATGTATTTATTACTTCTTTTTGCAAGAGAAATGATGGCATCAAGCGCATCGCTGATTCTGTACTGAGCAATAAGTTCATCAACTTTGTTTACGGTTGAAAGAGCAAGTGAAACAAGTTCATCGTCAACATCGTCTTTAACTTCAGGATTTGTGATTGTACCGTCAAAATATTTATTTGTCATTGCTATTGTTCTGTTTACAAGGTTACCAAGAGTATTTGCAAGGTCAGAATTATAGCGTTCAATAATTGTTTCGTAAGTAATAGAACCGTCAGATGTATAAGGCATCTCTGAAAGGAGATAGTATCTTACTGCGTCCACACCAAGAAGTGACACAAGGTCATCAGCGTAAATTACGTTACCACGGCTTTTTGACATTTTATCTGTGCCGAAAAGAAGCCAGGGGTGACCAAATACCTGCTTGGGTAAAGGCTCACCCAGAGCCATAAGCATGATTGGCCAATAAATTGTGTGGAATCGAACGATGTCCTTACCGATAATATGAACGTCAGCAGGCCAATATCTTTTGTATTGTACACTGCTGCCATCAGGGTCGTAGCCAAGAGCAGTGATGTAGTTTGAAAGTGCGTCGATCCATACGTAAACAACATGTTTATCGTCAAAATCAACAGGAATGCCCCACTTGAATGAAGTTCTTGAAACACAAAGATCCTGAAGCCCGGGTTTGATGAAGTTATTAAGCATTTCTTTTTTTCTGCTTTCAGGGAAAATGAAGTTATCATTTTCTTCAATGTATTCTTCAAGCTGTTTCTGATATTTTGAAAGACGGAGGAAATATGCTTCTTCCTTAGCTTTTGTTACTTCTCTGCTACAGTCGGGACATTTGCCGTCCACAAGCTGAGATTCAGTCCAGAATGACTCACAGGGAGTGCAGTAAAGACCTTCGTACTCACTTTTGTAAATATCACCCTGTTCATAGAGTTTTTTGAAAATCTTCTGAACAGTTTTTTCGTGGTAATCGTCAGTTGTTCTTATAAAATGGTCATATGTTGTGTTAAGTAAATCGCAGATTCCTTTGATTTCACCCGCAACTTTATCAACGTACTCCTTAGGAGTAACGTTTGCAGATTTTGCATATTCTTCTATCTTCTGACCATGTTCGTCAGTGCCCGTGAGAAAAAATACATCGTAACCCTGCATTCGTTTATAACGTGCAAGTGCATCGGTAAGTACGATTTCGTAGCTGTTACCGATGTGTGGTTTTCTCGATGTGTAGGCAATAGCCGTTGTGATGTAAAATTTTTCTCTCATTATACATTTTCCTTTCTGAAAATAAGTGCTAAAAACAAAGTGCCTGTACGCTGAGCACTCATAAGGCAGTATTTCTTTAAAATGTGAACTTACGGCGCAATAATGCGTTAAAAACCACCGATACGCGACAGCGTTATCAATGGTTTTCGCCTTTTCTTGCACACGCAATTTCGCATTTTAAAGTGCTACGCAGTTTCGTAGAAAAGCAAAATTGCTTGAATTGAAGCCAAAAATGCAGCAAGGCTACCGCCTTGCGAGGCTTTTGGTGATAATACAAGGAATTTTGTTGAGAAACAAAAACTTCCTTATGGGTACTCAGCGTAAAGACACCTTGTTAAATGTTTTTAATTAACCCCAACTTACAAAAGAGAGATTTGAGTTAGGAACCCAAGTGATTGAACTTTCAAATCCGCTTTTTACAATTTTACTGTATTCACCGTTTACGGCTACAACACGTACACTTTCACCAGGGAACAGAACAAGAATTTTAACAGCTGAAGCATCAGGGGATGCAAGTGCATAAACACTGCCATTGCCTGTGATTTTACAGTTCATAACTGTACCGTCGCCTTTTTCTTTGAATGCCTTTACTGCATCAGCATAGGATGTAATGCTGTTGTCTAACTGTGTTTTGCCTTCTGTTGTAGTTTCAGGTTTTTTAGTAGTTGTTTCTTTTTCTGTCGGTTTTTCAGTGGGCTTTTCTGTCTGCTTTTCAGTAGTGTTTTCTTCGGCTTCCTCTGTGGTTTTTTCCTCAGTAACTATCTGAAGATATTTGAGATTAAGCCATCCATCTTTATCAAAGTTAGATGTTTTGCACCATTTACCGTCTTCGCTGATTTCGTCAATGATAACTGTTTCGCCATCAACAACAAGCTGATAACCTGCTACATCATAAGTGGGTTTACTTCTAAGGTTAATACCTGTTCCTTCTTCTGTTTTGACAATACATTTTGTGCCTTTTTTGAACTCGGAATCACTGTCTTCATCTTTATTTGAGAGCGTGGTTATTTCTGTTGTAGGCACAGTTGTAGTTTCTTTATTACCGATTCTGTCGTTAATAATCGCAGAAAGTTTTACGATTCCGAAAACAATACCTACAACTATTGCTGCGATAATAATGAAAACAATAAATGCGCGTAAAATACGGGCAGCTTTTTGCTTTCTGGAACCGCTTTGTCTTTTTTTGTATTCTTCGCTTCCGGGTGAATAATAATTAGCCTTATACTTTCCGTATTCATTTTTATAATAATTATAATCGTTTCTGTTGGACATTGTAAAATAACCTCACTTATAAATATAGGTAAATACAATAAGATTATACAATGATATTTTCAAGTAGTCAAGAAGAAAAAGGGAAAATTTATGAGATAATGTCGATTGTTACACAACTGTAATTTTTTCGGGCACTATCAGTTCATATTTGTTATCTTTTTGTATTTCAGCAATTATTTTGCCATAAGGCGTAGGCATTGTGATTTTTGCATGTTCAAGACCGAAGCAATCAGGTCTGATTCTGATTGTTTTCATCCCGGGTTCAAGAATTTCGAGTCCTAAAAATCTTGCAGGTAACTGATATGCAGGTGTACCTCCCCATGCATGACTGTAATCACAATCAAATCCGTCCCACACCTCTTTAAGACCTTTATCACATTCACGAACAAGGTCTTTCCATTTACTGATAAGTTTAAGTCCGTATTCCGGGAAAAGTCCATTGTTATACACGGCATCAATGATAAAATGGTAAAAATACGGATTTGCCTGAATAAGAGTATTATCATTAAGGACTTTTTCAAGAATAGTTACTGATTTTTCTTTTTCGCATAATCCGAAAAGTACAGCAAGGGTGTTGGAATGAACACTGTAATATCTTTTCTTTTCTTCACAAGGTCTCCATTCCACAACTTCATCCTTGAAATTTCTGCCATCAAAGTAGATTTCTTTTTCAGCATCAAAGAATGTTGCATTGAAGCTTTCTTTCAGTTTCTCTGCTCTCTGAGCATAAACAGAAATTTTTTCATCTTTTAAAACACTGCAAATTTTCTGAGCCATACAAAGAGCATCATAATAAAAAGCATTAAGAACAGTTTCACCCAGTGCTCTCGGAGGATGATGCATTGAGTATCCGTCATATTCAACATGGTCAACAAACATGTAATTAGGTGGATTTGTAATAAGTCCGTCGTCTGCAGTGTATGAATTGAATCTTTCAAGCAGATGATGAAGTACATTTATTGAATAATCAAGAATTGTTTTGTCACCGCTGTACATGTAATAATCGTAAATCATTCTCAGAAGAATAAGACTGTATGTCGTGTGGAACATATAGCCATCATTCATTTCGAGGAAATCAATTGTTCTGACAATATCAAATCTTGTAAGTTTTGTATCTCCGAAACAGAAATATGCCATAAGACTTTCGATATAATAGTCGCCGGTACAAGCAAGATTTTCCTGATGATATGGGCTATCCAGATGAAGTGATTGACGACAGATGCCAAGCGTGTGTTTGCAAAGGTCAAAAACTTTGTTTAAACCATCGTCACTGCATTCAAAAGTACCATTGTCAGGCTCATTGTAGTGCGTTGAAATGATACCGATATTCTCAATTGTAACATCTTTCTTCTCTGTGAAAACAATGCCGAGTCTAATGACTCCTATGCTTTGCAGTCTCAGTCCTCTATAATCAAAGTTGTAAATATCACTGATTCGGATACGGGTCTTTTTGTCGTGACAAATTTGCCCTAAAAACTCCTGACAGTCAATATTTGCGATGGCATTGACACAATTTGTAAATTTCATGCATGGGTATGCAGCGTAAATCTTGTCAAAAACACAATCAATTGTGACAGGTGTACCGTATTTTATCGTTATGTTGTTTCTGTCAACAATAACTCTATCTTTGTAAACTTCAGGAACATATATTTCTACGGGAGTAACAAACTCTTCAATTAATGGGTCAATAGGGGATGGATACAAATCCCAGATGTTTTCAGTTAATACTGCATTTTCCCAAGGGGAGTTTTCAAACCCGCATTTGTAACTGTCAGCAGACCTGTAACTTTCAGTAGCACGACAAAGCCATGTTTCATCACTTATGATGTTTTCTGTTGTCAAATCATTATAAATAATTTCGATATCAGCAATAAGACATGGTTTTCCTTTTGAAGTATCTGTCATTACCTCCGGAACAGTCTGAACTTCAACATATATCTCGTTTTCACCGAATTCCGGGGTAATACCATATGTTGTATAGTAACTTTTAGGAAGAGAATGAGGGTTGCTGAAGTCACCACCCGCACAAACGGGACCCATACCGATTACCTGAGAATTAAGAGATAATCTGTATTTACAATCAGCAAAAATAACAATTTTTGCTTCTTTAACACTTTTAGATATGTTGAAATGTTTTTTGAATTCAGCAACACGGAAAAAAGTGTTTTCACGGGACATACCTGTTGTTTCAAAACTTTTCTGAAATTCAGGATATTTTTCTTTATCTACCCAAATTGTTTTTGCGTTATTAAGCGGATTGTTCATGTCGGATTCCCCTTTAGTCTGTAATACCAAGGTCTTTGTTGAGTTGTTTAATACCATCCATTATGTCAACGATTTTAATGTTCTGAGGGCAAAAACTTTCACAAAGATGGCAGGAGATGCAGTTTTTAGCTCGTGCTGATTCTTCAACTTTATGATATCTGTTTATATAATCATCTGTTCTTTTGTCAAGTCTGTATCTTCCCCAAATACTGAGCATTTCAGGAATATCAATACCCTGAGGGCATTCTTTGGTACAGTATCTGCATTTAGTGCAGGGAACATTGAAATATTCTTTGAAAATCTTCACAGCTTTATCAAGTGCAATTTTATCGTTTTCAGTTATTGGTTCAAAATCTGACATGGTTTTGATATTATCCATAACCTGGTTTTCATCCGACATGCCACTAAGAACAGTAAGTATACTGTCATTACTTGCTGCAAATCTGATAGCCCAGGAAGCAATGCTTTCCTCAGGTCTTTCTGTTTTTAATACAGCATTCGCTTCATCGCAAAGGTTTGCAAGTGCACCGCCTCTTACCGGTTCCATAACAATAAGAGGAAGGTTATGTTTTTTTATAATTTCATATTCCTTGAGAGTGTTTGATGTTTCTGTATCAAGATAATTATACTGCAGCTGACAAAAATCCCATTCATGGTCTGATGTTATTCTTTCAAGACATTCAAGTGAGCCATGAAAAGAGAATCCGAGATTACGGATTTTTCCTTCTTTCTTCTTTTTGAGCAGAAAATTATATGTGTCAAAACTTTCGAGTTTATCGTAGTTTTCATCATTAAGACTGTGTTCAAGATAGAAATCAAAGTATTCAACCTGACATCTATCTAACTGCTCGTTGAAAATTCTTTCCAAATCAGCCTCTTCTTTTACAAACCATGGGGGCATTTTGGATGCAAGGTAAAAAGACTCACGAGGATATCTTTTAAGTGCTACACCAACAAATTTTTCGCTTTCACCACCATGATAACCATAAGCAGTATCGAAATAGTTAACACCGTTATTGTACGCAAAATCAATCATTTCAAGTGATCTTTCATAATCAATTTTATTATCTTCTCCATCAATTACAGGAAATCTCATACAACCGAAACCGAGGAGAGATATTTCTTTTTGTGTTTTTGAATAAGTCTTTTTTGTAAC